>NZ_JAXBLV010000026.1:0-11853 GCF_034097035.1 Gemmata algarum | reverse complement strand
GATTGCGCAAGCTGTCGTGGTAGCTCCCGCCGGCATAGTTGTTCCGTAATACAGTAACGTATTGGAGGCTACAAGGTGAAGCGTAACGGATTCACGCTGATCGAGTTGATCATAGTTGTTTTGGTCATCGCGATATTAATTGGCCTCCTGCTGCCTGCCGTACAGAAAGTGCGACAGGCGGCGATTCGGACGCGTGAGAGTAACAAGCTCCGCCAGTTCGCGCTAGCCTGCCACGCCTTCGCCGACGCCCACGATGGGCGGCTCCCCAATGCCCTCGGGGTAGCTCCGTCGGTGGGTGAGTCGGTGTTCCAGTCGCTCTTCCCTTACCTCGAGATGGGAAGTTTCGGCGAACCGCCCACGACACTCGACGGGAAGCCGTGGCGGCCCTCTCAGGTGCGCAGCGAACTCGACCCAAGCTTCTCGAATTCTCACGGCGTGCCGAGTACGCCCTTCAACGGAATTGGCGGCGATACGGAACCTGAGGGGGACTCGAGTTACGCTTTTAATCAACTCGTTTTTAGTCGTGGGTCAACATTGACCGCGTCCATACCCGACGGTACATCGCAGACGATCGCTTTGACCACCCACTACGCTCGCTGCGGCCGGACGCCGTTCTCCTGGCAAATGGCGAATCCGACTTGCTATGCGCCCGTGCCGCCCAGCGGCTCTCAGCGCGTTCCGTGCTGGACGCGGCCGGACCTGATCTCGCATGCGAGCACGTTCGCCGATGACGACATGGGGGACGCCGTGCCGCCCGGGGTTTCTAAGAGCGGGGGGCTGACCGCCAAAACGTTCCAGGTGTTGCCGCAGTTGTTGGATTGCGATTACCGCGTTCCGCAAGCGCTACTTACAAGCGGCCTGCTGGTGGCTCGGGCCGACGGGGGCGTACATGTCATTCGCGTAAGCGTTGATGCGGCAAACTTCTGGGGCGCGGTGTCACCCGCCGGAGGCGAAGTACTGGGTGACGCGTGGTGACCTCACGATCCCGCTCGCCGGTGACTTCGGCGTGAAACCGAGCGACAAATGAAAGCGGTCCCAGGAACATTCCCGGGGCCGCTTTCACTATCTCTGGTCTAGTCAGGCGCGAGGGTCGCTCCCCTCCGGGCTGACCTCAGAAGTCGCTGAACCCGTCGCCGCCCAAAGCGTCCAATTCGTGCCCGTTCCCGTTGCTGCTGTGCCGCTTTAGGGCCTTGGATACCGTCGGCCGCGGCTTCGTCGGCACCTGCCTTGGCGGCCGCACCGCCGGGGCGTGCCCGGCCACGCTCAGCTTGAACCGGCCGACGAGGTCGCGGAGCTGTGCGGCCTGGTCGGTGAGGGTCTGGGCGGTGGCGCTGAGTTCCTCGGTTTGCCCCGCGTTCCGCTGGATGGCAGCATCCATCTGGCTGACGGCCTTGTTCACCTGCTCGATGCCGATGGACTGTTCCTTGCTGGCGGCGGCGATCTCGGTCACGATGCCGGTCACCCGCTTGACGCTGGTGACGATCTCGGCCAGGGTGTCGCCGGACTTGTTCACCAGCTCGGTGCCCGCATCGACCTTCCTTACCGAGTCCTGGATCAGTCCCTTGATCTCCTTGGCCGCCGTGGCCGAGCGCTGGGCCAGGTTGCGGACCTCGGACGCCACCACGGCGAACCCGCGCCCCTGCTCGCCGGCCCGCGCCGCCTCCACCGCCGCGTTGAGGGCCAGCAGGTTGGTCTGGAACGCGATCTCATCGATCGTCGTGATGATCTCCGCGATCTTCTTGCTGGAGCCGTTGATCGCGCTCATCGCCTCGACCGCGCTGCCCACCACTTGGCCGCCCTTCTCGGCCACCTCCTTCGAGCTGTCCACGAGCTGCCGGGCCTGCTGCGCGTTGTCCGCGTTCCGCCGCACGGTGGCCGTGATCTCCTCGAGAGAGGACGCCGTTTCCTCCAGGCTACTGGCCTGTTCCTGCGCTCCGGCCGAAATCTCGTCGCTGGCGCTGGACAGTTGCCCGGACGCGTCGGCCAACTGCTCGGACACCTCTTGCACACCACCGAGGGCCGCGCGGACGCTGGCCACGGCCTCGTTCAATGAGCGGGCCAGCCGGCCCACGTCGTCGCTCCCCAGGTCCGGGATGGCGACGGTAAAATCCCCTGCCGCCAGCGCCCGGGCCACTGCCATCACCGCTTCCACCTTGCGCTGGAGTTCGGCCGCGGCGGCCTGCTCGCGGCCCAACTGCTCGGCCGCGGCGGCCTGCTCGCGCTCCGATCGCTCCCGTTCGGCCGCGGCCTCACGCGTGAGCCGCTCGGCCTCGGCCGCGGCGCGGGCCCGGTCCGCCTCCTTGGCGGCACGCAGCGCGTCGATGGTCGTGTTGAGCGCGGCGGCCAGCCGCCCCACCTCGTCCCGGGTGTCCACTTGGGCGTGCCGCGACAGGTCCCCGGCGCTGGCGGCCTCGAGCACCGTGACGCAGCTCTCCAGAGGCCGGACGATCGAGCGCGCCACCAGCAGCCCGACCGCGATGCTCAGGGCCGCAGCAACCAGGGTGCAGGCGCGGAGTTCTGACTGGACTTGGCCCACGGCCGCGTTGCCGTCCTCGTTAATGTCCTTGGCCACCTCGGCCACGGTCTTCACAAGCTCGTCCATGCTGGCGGTCGCGGCGTCGAACTTCTGGTCCCCGTCGGCCACCGCCGCCGCGACCGCCTCGGCCCGGCGCGCGCGGTCCTTGTCGCCGGCCGCCCAGTAGTCGCGGATCGCCCCCACCGTGCGGTCCGCGGCGGCGAAGTAGGCGTCCATCGCGGCCCGCACCTTGTCCAGGTCCGCGCGCTCGTCCCGGCCGCTCCGCGAGGTGCGCAGCACGGTCGCGGCGTACGCGCTCAGCCCGTCTGTGATCTGCTTGCGGTGCGGGCGCTGCTCTTCAACGAGCCGCTCGGCGGCGTGCCGATCCTGGGCCGCCGCGGCCCGCACCACCCCGTTCCGGTAGCGGGCCAGATTGACCGATGACTTGGCCAAATCGGTCCCGGCCGTGGTGTAGTCGGCGTACAGGATACGCATGCGCTCGCGCGACTGGGAGAGGCCGTCGGAGCCGAGCGCCCCGCTTGCCACCACCACCACGCACACCGCGGCGAAGCTGAGCAGCAGGCGGGTGGCCACCGACCGGTCGAGGAACCATTTCATGCGTCACCGTTCCTATGCCCCCCTCTCGGCCAACGGGCGCGGCCCGGACGGGCCACCCGGAGCAGACGGCGGGCGCGGCACTTGCCGGGATTCTCCCTGACACGCTTATCGGGAATCTGCTGTGCGGATTTGTCACGCCGCGCCCGACAGGAATCGTGGGACGTATGACGAGGCCGCGGCACGCGAGCGCCGGCAGCCGATTTAGCGGCACAACGTCGTTGCCCTCCGTCCCGCGCGCCGCCCAAACCGCGCGGCTGAGGCACCGGGCACGTGTATCAGAAGTCGCTGAACCCGTCGCCGCCCATTGCGTCCAGCTCGTGTCCGCCTCCGCTCCCGCTGCTGCCGTTGGTGCTGCGTTTGAGCGCCTTGGCCACCGCCGGCCGCGGCTTCAGCCCCGCCGACCGCTTCGCCGGTCGCGCCGCCGGCGCGTGCGCGGCCCCGCCCAGCTTGAAACGACTGACCAAGTCGCGGAGTTGTGCGGCCTGGTCGGTAAGGGATTGGGCGGTGGCGCTCATCTCCTCGGTCTGGGAGGCGTTCCGCTGGGTCACGCTGTCCATCTGGGAGACCGCCTTGTTCACCTGCTCGATGCCGCTCGATTGCTCCCGGCTGGCGGACGCCATCTCGGTCACGATGTCCGTCACCCGCTTCACACTGGTGACGATCTCGGCCAGCGTGTCCCCCGACTTGTTCACCAGTTCAGTACCCGCGTCCACTTTCTTCACGCTGTCCTGGATCAGGCTCTTGATCTCCTTCGCCGCCGTCGCACTCCGCTGGGCCAGGTTCCGCACCTCGGTCGCCACCACCGCGAACCCGCGCCCCTGCTCACCCGCCCGCGCCGCCTCCACCGCCGCGTTCAGCGCCAAGAGGTTCGTCTGGAACGCGATCTCGTCGATGGTGGTGATGATGTCCGCGATCTTCTTGCTGGACCCGTTGATCTCGCTCATCGCCTCGACCGCGCCGCTCACCACCTGACCGCCCCGCTCGGCTACCTCCTTGGAACCGCTCGCCAACTGACGGGCCTGCTGGGCGTTGTCGGCACTCTGCTTGACCGTGGCGGTGATCTCCTGCAACGAGCTGGCCGTCTCCTCCAGGCTGCTGGCCTGCTCCTGGGCGCCGGACGAGATCTCCTCGCTGGCGCTGGACAGTTGGCCGCTCGCGTCGGCCAACTGTTCGGCCACCTCGCGCACCCCCTCCAGCGCGGTCCGCACGCTCAGCACCGCTTCGTTCAGGGACCGGCCCATCTGCCCCATGTCGTCGGACCCCAGGTCCGGAACGGTGGCGGTGAAGTCACCCGCCGCCAGCGCCCGGATGGTCTCCTGGATGGTGCTCGCCTTGCGTCGCACCTCGGCCGCCGCCGCCGCCTCCCGCTCCTGCCGCTCGCGCTCCACCGCGGCTTCCCGCTCCGCCCGCTCGCGCTCGACGGCGGCCTCCCGCTCCGCCCGCTCCTTGTCCCGCACCGCTGCTGCGCGCTCGGCCTCCTTGGCCGCGGCCAGCCCGTCGATGGCCACGTTCAGCGCGGCCCCCAACTGCCCCAACTCGTCCTCCGACTTCACCTCCACCTTGCGGCTCAGGTCCCCCTTCGTTACGCCCTCCAGCACCGCGATGGTCTGGGTCAGTGGACGGACCACTGACGCGGTCAGCAGCAGCCCCAACCCGATCGCGGCCAGCACCGCCCCGATGCTCACCGCCCACATGGTCCGCCGGCCGTGGTCGAACACCTCGTTGGCCTTGGCGTTCTCCTCCTTGCTGAGCACCTGCTGCCCGTCCATCACGGCCGTCAGCGCGGCGTTGCACTCCCGCATCGCCGGTGTCTCGCGGCCGAACACCTCCTCGGCCTTGCTGAACTCGCGCCGGTCGATCTGCGTCAAGATCTCGTCGCTGAGCCGTTTCCACTCCGCGAACTTGGCCTCGAACGCCTTCCACAGGACCGCTTCCTTGTCTGTCATCGGGAGGGCCGCATACGCCTTGGCCCCGTCGTCGGCCTCCCGCCGCCGCTGTTCACAAGATTCGCGGACCGAACGGAGTTCCGTGTCGTTGCCGCCCTTGCCGAACAGGATGGCGCTCCGCTCGGCCCGCTGGACCGCCAGGATATTGATGCCCATTTTGCCCAGGGCCAGGGCCGAGGGGACCAAGTTGGTGTTGGCGTTGACCTGGCACTCGCGGACCCTGCCGAGCGCGTCCATCGACTGGTACGCGAGGAACGCGCACGCCCCGGCGATGATGAGGAACCCGCCCACCAGGCGCGGCCCCAGGCGCAGCTTCGACAAGGCCCCGAGCGTGGAATCGATCACGAGTCGTGTCTCCGGTCAGTTAAGTCGGTATGGCGATACATAAATCTCCAGCGCGTGCCAGAATAGAATTACATATGCGCTATATCATCTCGAGCTCGTGGCTGGGGACGCCGACGAGCCGGTCGATGTTGATGAGGGACACGAGCCGCTGCCCGTCCCGGGCGATCCCGGTGAGCACCGAGGTGTCCGCGTGGGTGCCCAGGTCCGGGGGCGGGACGATCTCCTCGGCCCCCACGTTGAGCACGTCACTGACCGCGTCCACCAGCAGCCCTACGGACCGGTCGGCCACGTTCACCACGATGATCACGGTGAACGGGGTGCACTCGGTCAGCGCCAGCCCGAACCGGGCCCGCAGGTCCACGATCGGGATCACCGCGCCGCGCAGGTTCAGGATCCCGCGCACCTCGGGCGGGGTGTTGGGGATCGTGGTCACCTTCGAGTAGCCCCGGATCTCTTGGACCCGGAGCAGGTCCACCCCGTACTCCTCGTCCCGCAGCCGGAACGTCAGGAACTGGCCGCTCCCGGCGGGGAGCAGCAGCGGGCCGCCAGCCTCGTTCGTATCCATTCTTCACTGCGAGGTTAAAAGTCAGCGCCCGGAATAAGCGGAACGGTCGGCGCGCGGCCGATTCCGCTGCCACCAGCATCGGCGGCACAGATCAAAATTTGCCCTCGTAGAAATGAGATAGAACAGAATCGTCTACCGCGAAAGTAATGTGATGCCATATGTTAATTCAATTCCACTGCATGAATATTTTGAAGACAAGCAATGAGCTGGTTAAAGCGAGGCGTGAAAACACATCATTTTTTCGTACTCCGCGCCGACCGTATTTCCTCATGAACGTTGAGCCGGGTGCGTTGCGGCGGAACGGGTGGCAAGGTGTTTGGTCGACCCGCCGCCCGCCGCAGCGCGGGACGTTCCCAGAGCCGAGTTGCGCGACAATTTGACCGACGATCCGGTGTCGTCGAGGCGACCCTGTTGCAACCTCCGCAGAGCGCCATCGGCCGGTAAGGTGAAAAAACTGCTGTGGATGCTATCGCTCCGAACCGAATTTACCGCTCAATCGGTAAAATCTGCACAGTCACAAATCAGCTCCAGCGGGTATCAAAGAATTAAAATCAACTGACAGAATCAGTTACGGCAATGTACCCGCAAGTCGTCGCGACTGGCACGATCCCTGCTTTACTACTCAGCATCGAGACCTTCCCCCGGTCTCACGGAACAAGGCCTTCCCCCAAGGCCGCTCCTTCCCCCAACCTGTCCCCCTGACCCTTCACACGGGCCAGCAGCTTCCCCCGGCTGCTGGCCTCTGGTCTTTTACCCCAGATCGATGACGAACGCGCCCGGTACGCCGGCTTCCACCACCGCCCGCGCCAGTCCGACCCACTCGCCACAGTTGTCGAGGATCACGGAGTCGGCGGTGGCCACGAGGTCGCCGGGCTGCACCAGCACCGCGTCCGGGTTCGGCACCACCTCGGCCGCCCAGTCGGGGCGCGTGGCGCGCACCATTTCCGCGAGCCGGCCGCTGTTCGACACCGGCGCGTCCAGCAGCCACGTACACGGTCCCGCGCCCCACGCCGCGAGGAGCCGCGCGGCCAGATCGAGCGCCGGCTGGGTCTCCTCGACCTTCCGGTACGTACCGTGGACGCTGGCGAGGTCGCGGAACGAGCCGTCCCGCCCGCCGATGATGACGCCCCCGCCCAGCGCGGACTCCAGCGTGAGGATCAGGTTGAAGCCGTCGATCCGCAGCGGGCGGCCCCGGAGCGCAGCGACCCCGATCTGGCGCGCGCGCCGCCCGGCGAGCGAACCGTCCGAGCAAGCCGAGCGGAGCACCGCGGTGCGCTGGCGCTCCACCAGCTCGTACCGGTCCCCGACCAGCTTCAGCGACGACGGCGCGGCGTACCCGCGCGACAGCAGCCACGACAGGTCCGACACGGCGGAGGCGAGCGCGGGGCGGGAGCCGGGGCCGAACCACTCGGGGTCCTGTGGGCCGGGGCCGCGGTGTTTGCGGGTATCGGGCATACGTTCTCCTGCTGACCTCGACACGCGGCGCCTTCCCCGATCTACTCTCTGCTTTTCCCACCGGAGGGTCCAGTGATGCCGCGCAGTGTCGTCACGCAACTTATGTTCGAGGGCAAGGCCGAAGAAGCGATGAACTTGTACGTTTCGCTCTTCAACGGCTCGGTGACCGCGGTCGAGAAGTACAGGACGGGCGCACACGGCCCGGAAGGTACGATCAAGCGGGCCGAGTTCACGATCGCCGGGCACCGGCTCGCCTGCATCGACAGCCCGATGCCGCACGCGTTTACTTTCACCCCGTCCGCCTCCCTGTTCGTCGAGTGCGCCGACGAGGCCGAACTGGACGCGGCGTTCGCCACCCTGTCCGCGGGCGGTGCGGTACTGATGCCGCCGGGCGGCTACGGGTTCAGCAAGAAATTCACCTGGGTCAGCGACCGCTTCGGGGTGTCGTGGCAACTCAACCTGGCGTGAGGGTACACCGTGGCGAAACAAAAACCGGCCGACGACGTGGAGAGCGTTCTCGCAACCCTGGAGCACCCGCAGAAGCCCGCGATCCTCGTGATCCGCGAAATTCTCCTCGGCGCGCCCGGCGTCACCGAGGGCGTCAAGTGGAACGCGCCCAGCTTCCGCACGACGGAGTGGTTCGCGACGTTCCACCTGCGGGCGAAGGCGGGGGTGCAAATGATCCTCCACCGTGGCGCGAAGGTGCGGGCCGGGGACGGCATCACCGTCGACGACCCGGGCGGACTGCTCACGTGGCTCGGCAAAGACCGGGCGTCGGTGACGTTCGCGGACGCGGCCGACGTGGCGGCGAAACGGGAGGCGTTCGCGGCGCTGATCCGCCGGTGGGTCGCGCACGTTTGAACCTGGGGTGTACCGGTCGCCTCTGAGCCGGTAGCATAATCCGTTTCCCCAGGAGCAGACATGACCATCGACGGAGTTTCCCAGACCACCGGGCTCGAGCGGCTGGTCGACATCGGGGCGGACGAGGGCGGCCTGAAGCTGACGATCCGAGACCGCAAACTCGAAACCGTACTCGGCAGCGTCACCGTCCCGGCCGAAGACCTGATGACCGTGCTCACGGAGCAACCGAAGGGGCCGCAGAGCATTGCGGGGGCGCTGGAGGTCGAGATCCGGCGCAACGAAGTGTGGCTGACGCTCGGCGGGCCGGACGCGGCCGTCGGGCTCGACGACCTGATGGACGCGGTCGGCGGCGCGCTCCCGTCCTGACGCGCGCCCCGGTGACGGGCACCCGTTTTTGCCTTTGTGGCGCACATTCCGATCCTCCGCGCGGGGCGGTCGTCCGAGCCAATCGCGACCGCCAGTTCGTACCTCATTCGTACTGACCGAGCGCGAGCCAGCCCGTTTGCGTCATCACCTGACGCAGAAAACGTTCGCTTACTCATCCGCCCTTCACTCACTTTCCGGTAAATGTGGGAACCGTACTCCCGGCCCCCACAGGATGCTGCCATGCGGTGGATTCCATGCGTTCTGGCGACGGCGCTCTTCGCCGGTGTCGCCACCGAGGCTTCGGCCCAGCAAATCATGATTGCCTGGGGCGACGAGGTGAACACCCTGTTGCTGACCAACGCCGCGCTCCAGGCCGAGATCAAACTCACCGGCGAGCAAAAGGGTAAACTCAGACCCGTCACCGAGAAACAAGCCAAATTCAATAAAGAGTTCACCGACGCGTTCGGCCCGGACGCAAAAGCCGGCTTCGACCTGGTCCAGTTCAATGTCATGCGCGAGAAGCAGGCGGAACTGGCCGCGGAGGTCAAAACGGCGCTCGATAACGCGCTGACGGCCGACCAGCGGAAGCGGCTCAAGCAGATCGCTCTCCAGGCGATGAACTTCGTGATCTTCAACGACCCGGATGTGGCCCCCAAGGGGCCGGCGTACACCGACGCCCAAAAGGCCGCCATGAAGGAGGTCGGCGCGGCTCTCAAACTGAGCGACGAACAGAAGAAAGCCGTTAACGGCCTTGCCGACGGGGTCAGCAAGGACAGCCGAAAGATCCGCGAGGAAGCGGCCCTCGGAGGGCTCACACCCGCCGGCGTGGGGTTGGACCCCGAGAAAGTGGCCGCCGTCAACGCGAAACTCGACAAGGTCCGCAAGGAGGCGTGGGTGAAGGTCGAAACGGCCCTCAACGAGTCCCAGAAGAAGACCTGGAAAGAACTCGTTGGTGAGCCGTTCGACCTGGCCAAGCTTCGCCCGACACCGAAGAAGTAACCACTCGTGCGGCCCCGGTTTGAGCGCCAATCACGAGCCGGCGGCCCCGCCGGGCGGATGCTCCTGCCGGTCTCAATGTGCGGAGTACCCATCCGGACGCGCCGGCGTTGCAGTCCGGCCCACTGAACCTGATCGAAGTCGTCGCGTGCCCGAATCGCTGAGCGCGGTTGCACAGGACACTGTGTCCATGTAGCACTTCCGGAAGTCCGGACCGCGCCCGACAGAGCAAGCCGTGCCGGTTTCCGTTCGCGGCGTGAAACCATCTCCGCGAATCGATTCCGCCGCAAGTAGCATTTTTTAAACGCCTTATGCCGTTTCATTCGGAGCCACCTTCCGTTCATTCCGACGCCGCGTGCGGGTTGTGCGGGCGTGATTCGGTGGTAGCAGCACCCCAGCGAACCGCCAGCTCTCGACCAGTCCGCCGGCAGCGAATGTCCAGTCCGCGACCCATTCGGACACCGCCAGTACCGCACTGTAACCTTCGTTACAGCCGCCGCTCGCCTGCGAAACGACTCGCGTAAGCGTGCTTCGGCGACCGTCGGCGAACGCAGCCGACGGCGAGCCGTGGGAGTTGTTGCCGGCGGCCCAAATGCGCAACTCGCCTGATGCCAGCGGAGCAGAGCCCCCATTAAACTGATGGCACCGCGTCAGTATCCGGGATTCGGGAAGGCAATCCCGATGGGCGCGCGGTGATGGAAGTGGAGTGGGAGAAGACGAGATACGCTGATGCCTCGCCACCCGCTGGTTGTTTGACCGCCATTCGCGAGGCAATTGGAATTCCCCCTTTGGGGAATGTGGGAAAAGAAGGAGAAACAGAAAAAACCCACTTCGTAGCAGGGCTAGCGGTGGAGTTGAGCACGTTCGGTGCTCATTGCTTGGGTTCGATCTTCTGAATGTCCTCCGGTGCGGCGATGGCGATTTCGAACTCCGCGCCGTCACGCAACTCGCGCAACTTCGGGAGCGCGGCCTTCGCACCCAGGCCGGTCGCGCCGAGCAACTCGATGAGTTCCGGTTGCATCCCTCTCGCCGGTGGCTTGTTCAGGCCGTTCACCCGATCGGGAACCGCCCTTCGCCAGCAGCGCGTACCGCTTCAACAGCGCTATCAGGGCGACGTATTCCGGTTCAAAGTCCCCTACCCCGACGTGCGGCTCGTTTAACCGTGGAATGGCGCCGCAAACGACCGCCGGCACCAATTCCGGGCAGTCCGCCGCGGTGCGATCGAGCACTAGCGGCACGCGTCAGAACGCTCGAACGAGTCGATGGCGTCTATCGTTAAACCAGCGTTCAAGCGAATGTCCCGATCGCGCAGAGGCGGGCCTGTGCCCGTGGCTGCTGATCGCAGTGTTCGGAATGTTGGCCGCGGAAGGGTTCATCGCCAACCGCTCTTACCGCCGGGTGCGGCAACAAGTGAGCAAGCGCCTCAGCGATCGAGTGGCTCTACGGCCGCTTCCGCTCTTGGGCAACAGGCCGAAGCCACCAGTAACAAAAGAGCCCCGGTGCTAGACCGGGGCGCGATCGCTTAGCGGGTCGACTTCGCCCCCGGCGGGGCCGAACCGGAGCCCCTCGCGTGAGCCACCTCTCCGGCCACAAAGCAGTTGCACCCGCTGTTGCCGGAGACCCGCAGGGCGAACCGCTGAAGGCCCTCCTCGATGCAGCGCCCCAGGGTCGTGTTCCCGACGCTCGCGTCGGTGCCGACCTCGAACCACTTGCAGTCCTTGCACTCGCCCCACTCGTCGTGATTCTTGCGTGCCATGTCAGTGTCCTCGGGTACTAGATCGCGGCCGGGGCCGCGGTTGTTAGGGGGTCCGGAGCAACCGCTGGAATTCGCGGTCGCGCCGGACGATCTTCTCGCGTACCTGTGCGATCTTTTCCTCAGTGCGGTTCAGCGCCGAATCCATCCGATCCAGTGTGGAGTGCGCGCTGCGCGCCAGCGTTTCGGCCCACGCGCTCATCACGCTTACCTTGCGGTCGGTCGGTGTTGCGGTCATCGGAGCAGCCCGGAAGGGGGAACTACTGGGCGTCCGCTGTTGATTTGCAACCCGCGTGCCACCCGGCTCGGGCGAAATGGCGCTTGCGCTCGTGACCGGGCGGCATCACGAACACTGGCTCGGACGGGTCGCTAAACTGGCTCGGTGGAGGCCGCGTGTCGGTTACGTTCGCCGGTGCGGCGGACGGTTAAGGCA
>NZ_JAXBLV010000253.1:0-19692 GCF_034097035.1 Gemmata algarum | reverse complement strand
CCCGGGGCGAAAGCCCCGGGTTTGCTCACGGGTGTGCCAAGCAGTTTCCCCGTTCCGCAAGGTGCAGGCAACCAGATTTGGCCGTGCGAACAGTTCGGAGTTTTTGATGAGCCGATTCGTCGCTCCGTGTCGAGCAGAAGGCCGGGCGGGCGCCCTGGGGTTACTTCTCGGGCCGGGCCGGAACGGGCCACACGAGCGCCGTCGTGTCCGCGTGCCCGGTAATCAGTTTCGTGCCGTCGGGCGTGAAACTCAGGGCGCTGATGGTGCCGAAGTGGGAGGACTCCCACTTGCCGCGCGGGCCGGGCGGGATGCGGTGGCGGCCCAGCAACTTCTGCGTCACGGCGTCGTAGAACTCGACCGCGTCGCCCAGCGCGACCGCCAGCGTGCGCCCGTCCGGCGCGACCGAGATGCGAGCGCGATAGTCTGCGGTCAGCGGAATAGTGCTGACCGCGCGCCACGTTGTCGTGGAAACCAGTACCGCAGAATGCTTCAGCACCCCGCCCGCGAACTCGAAGGTCACCTGCACGAGCCACTGTCCGTCGGCGGAGAAGCGGCCGGCCTTCACAGCGGCGGCGGGTTTGGCGTCGGCGAGCAGGTTGCGGTCCGGTGCGGCTACGGCCACGACGGGGCCGCCCATAAGGCCCCCCGCGAGGTATTGCCCGTCCCGCGACAGTTGGCCAAAGTCGGTCGGCCCGCGGTTCGCTAGTTGGATCGATTTCAGCCGCTCGCCGGTTGCGGCGTTCCACGTGGTGACGACCCGCGGGTCGCCGAGCGTGTACGGGTCGGTGTACGCGACTACCGTCTTCCCGTCCTTGGACACGCGCGCGCTGGACACGCTCGACTGCTTCGGCCCCTTCGGATCGACCGCGAACGTCAGCAGCACCTTGCCGGTCGCCGCGTCGTACTTCGTCGCTTTGCCCCACCCCGGGCCGCAGACAACCAGGAACGTGCCGTCCGGGCCGAAGTCGATGTCCGGCATGCTCGACGAATCCGCCGGCGCGTGCCACAGCCGTTTGCCGCTCGCCGCGTTCCAGACGCACAGCCGGTTGTCCATGCCGCGGGTGGCGATCCGCGTGCCATCCGGCGACACGCCGACGGCGGTGACGGTCGCGCCGTGGCCGATGTCCTGCTCCGGGAACAGCGGCTTGCCGGTTTCGGCGTTCCAGCGCAGGAGCGCATGTCCGTTGTGCGACACCAGCACCTTGCCGTCCGGCGTGAACTGCCCCATCCCGCGCTCGAGCGCGAACACTTCGGCGGCCACGCCCTCGCACGTGCGAACTAGTTTGCCCGCGACCGGATCCCACCAGCGCACGCCGCCGAGGTCGCCGGCGAGCAGCGTCTTGCCGTCGGTCGCATAGGTCAGCCAGCGGATGCTCCCGCCCGGGCCGGTGAGGCCGTCCTTCTTCTTGCCGGTCTCCGGGTCCGTAAAACGCAACTCGGTTTTCCCGATGTAGTCGTAGGTCGCGGCCAGCGTGTCGCCGGTGTGGTTCAGCGCGAACACCGCCGACATCCGGCCGCTCGTTTGGTACTTCGTTAACTGTTTGCCGGTCGTCGCGTCCCACAGGATGAAACTGGCGTCCGCGACCGCGCCGAGCCGCTTGCCGTCGCCGGAGAACCCGAGGTCCTCGAAATAACTCACGCCGCCCGTGTCGATCGCGGCGGCGGTTTGCGTCTTGAGGTCGCAGAGGAACGCCCCCGCGGGAACCATGTTCCACGCTTCGGTAACGACGGCGAGGGTCCGACCGTCCGGCGCGAACCGGAACAGCCCCGCGCGGGCGAGGTCGAATGCGGCCACCTGCTTCGGGTTGGCCTTCGCGCCGGCCGGCGCTTCCCAGACGAACACCTTGTCGCTCGAACACGCCGCGACGAGTTTCCCGTCCGGCGACACTTGCGGGTGGTGGTGCCGGGCGGCCGGCCCGGTCAGCGGTAGCGCGGCGGGTTCATCGGAGCGGTCGTCGGCCGCGTGCCAGCGGCGCACGTCCGCGCCCGGTCCGACGGTGACGACGGTGCCGTCTTTCTCGATACCGAACCCGGTGATCGGGGCGCGGGTGCGGAGCGTCCCCAGGCGCATGATCGCACCCGCCGGGAGCGGGTCGCCGTAGCGGTCGGTCTTCACCGGCGGGTCCGCCGCGGGGCGTCGGGCGCCACCTTCGGGCCTCGCACCCGACGGGGCGAGCGACATTGTGGGTGCTGTTGCGGTTTCGGGAGCATTCTGGGGCGGGCTCCCGCTTCCGATCGCCGCCGCGCCGCCGACCGCGAGCACCACCAGCGCCACGGCTACGGCCTTCCAGGTCGCGCCGGACGGCGCCGCCCCCGCGGCCATCTCCGCCACGCGGGGCGGAACGGGTCCGCGCGCGGCGAGTTCGACCGCCCGGGCTAACAACTGGGGCGGAACCGTCGCGTGAGCCTCGCCGGGGAGGAGGCCGCTCAGCCCCGCCGAGAGGGCGAGCCCCCGCCGCGCCAGCCGCAACCGCAACCGCTCCCGGCCGCGCTCCAGTCGTCCCCGCACCGATGCCGCCGACCACCCCAGGCGCCGCGCGGCCTCGTCCTGGGACAGACCTTCCAGGCAGCACAGCGTGATCGCGGCTCGGAACCGATCCGGTAGCCGGGCCAGTTCCTCGTCGATCGCCGAGACGAGTTCCCGGCCCGTGATCTCCGCGAGCGGGTCGGGGCCACATCGGGCCGGTGACGGGGGCGTGCGATGCGCGCGGGTGGCCGCGCCCCGCGCCTTGAGGGAAATGCGAACGGCAGCCCCGTGAAGCCACGCCGCCACCGACGCGGTTTTGCGCACCCGGCTGGCGCCCCGGACCAGCGCGAGGAACGTGGCCTGGAACGCGTCCTCGGCGGTGTGGGCGTCCCAGAGCGTGCGGCGACAGACGCGGAGCACCATCGGTCCGTGCCGCTCGACGAGCGCCGCAAACGCGGCCCCGTCCCGGGACTGGATGAACCGGGAGAGCAGGTCGGCGTCGGGTACGGGGTCCGCGGTGAGCAGGTTCAACAACCGGGGCGGCACGGCACGGTTCGGCACGGTCATCGGTCATTCCTCGAACTGGCCCCGATCCTAACGATTCGCGCGTTCGTTCGCGAGTCGCGATCGGCGGGCGGTGTGGAGTGCCGGACCCAACCGAAACCGCACGGACTTTTTCCAGAATCCAGTCGTTTCAAGTTCCAAGTGGGGACCGACTCGGTACACACGCCGAACCATTCGCGCGCCGTTGGCGTTACGTGGAGCGTCGAACCGGGAACGACGGGAATTGAGGTGAGGCTATGCCGCGAATAGCGTCCGGATGCGTGACGCGCCGGCACGATCCGTGCTGCCATCAGCCGAATACCGGCCCGCCGGGCCGGGATCTCCTTGAGCGAGGACAATCATGGCTAAGGCCGCCACCTGCAACACGACCGTCGGCGTCTTCTCCACCCGTGATGCCGCCGAGCGCGCGATCGACGAACTCAAGAACGCGGGCTACCGCGACGACCAGATCGGCCTGGTCGCCAAGGACGCGAACGGCAAAACGGTGCGGCGCGACGGCTCCGGCGCCCAGGACACGAACGCCGCCGAGGGCGCGGCGATCGGCGCGGTGGCCGGGGGCGGCGCGCTCGCGCTGGGCTCGCTGGCGGTGTCGTTCGGCGTGATTCCGGTGATCGGGCCGGTTCTGGCCGTCGGCCCCCTGGCCGCAGCGCTCATCAGCGCGGCGGGCGGTGCGGCTGCGGCGGGCGTGGCCGGCGCGCTCATCGGCTGGGGCATTCCGGAAGAGGACGCCCGCTACTACGAGGACGCGGTGCAGTCCGGCCGGTACTTGGTGACGGTCGAATGCGGCCAGGGCGACGACGCCCGGAACCTGCTGAGCCGCTCCGGCGGGTACGACCGCGCGTCCGCGCCGATGATCTAAGCGCCGTTACAGACCGGGCGGTCGTCTGCCGCCCGGTCTGTAACGGGGGTTACAGGGACCGCAAGCTGGGGCACCAACCGGACACCTGCTCCCGATTCGCTACCTGCTCGCTACCCTCCGGCTGGTATGCCGACATCCACGAATCGCACGCGCCACAACCCCTCGTGACCTCGACCACCGGGCCGCCCTCACTCGTTACTGAACACGAAGACCGGCTCCGCGTTCGGCCCCGTCAGCACGCACGCCGTTAGCGGCTCGGTCACCCCGCCGCTCGTATCGATTCGGATGCGGACCCGGTTCGCATCGGGTGCGGGAACCTGGACGTGGCCGCTCACCTGTACCTTCCCGGGCAGCGGCAGCGGGTTCGCCGACAGACGCTTATCGGCCCCGAGCCACACCGGGTATTCGGGGTGGAACAGGCGGTCCGTTTCGGTGCCGAACCGCGGGCTCACGACGGCCCGGTCCCACAGCCTGCGATGCAGGCACTCGAGCTGCACCGCCGCCGGGCAGTCGAGTTCCGGCGACAACCCGTTATGGAGGAACACGTGCCCTTCGGCCTCAGCCACCCACGGCAACCCGGCCAGAAACGCCCGGTGCTCGGCGGGCATCGTGGCCTTCAGCTCTTGCAGCTCCTGTTCCCACTTCCCGGGCGGCAGAAAGTCGGGCGTGCGACCGAGGTAGCTGCGGAACGTCCACTGGTGGTCGTAGTTCCGCCCGTACCGCTGCGCCCATTCGGCCGACGGCGTGCCGTCCAGCCCGGCCGCGCGAACAAGGGCGAGATCGTGGTTCCCGGCCACACACGTGCTGCCGGGCTTTTCGGCGATCAGTTCCAGTACACGCGACACGAGCGCCCGAACCTCGAAGTGCCGGTCCACGAGGTCGCCCAGGAACACGAGCTTCGTGTGCGGCCACTCGGGGCGCCGGCGCAGCTTCGCGACGAGTTTGTCGAGCCATTCGACGCGGCCGTGGAGGTCTCCGATTGCGACAACCGGGTAACCGATGTGGGCGGGCAATTGCGGCTGCACTCACCTTCTCCGCAGAAGAGCAGTGAACTAGATTGCATCTAGGAATGTTACACGACGGTACGCGGAGAGGGGCCATGCGGGTCGAGCTGTTCGGGCTGGTGATGGAGTCGCCGAGCGTCACCTTCTACCTGTGGTCCCCGTGGCGGTGCTCGGCGCTCGAGCACAAGCTGTTCGACGCGCTCAAGAGCCTGCCCAACTCGTCGATCGAGACGGTGGGCGACGAGATCCGCCTGCACATCGTGGAGGCGAAGGGCTGGCGGGCGGCGGTGCAGAACCTGTCGCGGGTGCTGAAGGGGTGGCAGGAGGAGGCGTCCGACGCGGGCAAGGACGAGCGCCGGGGCTGGCGCTGGCTGCTCGAAGCCGACACCGACGCGAGCGGGTACGACATGCAGGGCGAGAAGACGAGCTTCTGGGCGTACATCCGGCTGTCGATCGACCGCGGCGGCCCGGGCGAGGCCGAAAAGGGCGAGGACATCGACCTCAACGGCTTCGGCGTCCAGGTGTGGGGTGAGAAGGAGTAAGGGGTACGTTACGAAGACGAGGGTGTGACAACAGCGCTGCGGGTGTCATCCTCAGCATCGGGACACACCCGCCTCTGCCGTTAATGCGGTCCCGGTCGCCCGAGTTGAGACCACAGGCAGCACCAATCGATGAACGCTCCGAACGCACGGCCGGCCGAGGGTGTCGATTATTACGTCGAGAACGGGAGGTGGGTCTTCACCGCCGCCTACCACCAGAAGCGCGGCCACTGTTGCCAGAGCGGTTGCCGGCACTGCCCGTTCGGCAACTCACCCTCCGACCGCACGGCCGAAGATACGCCGCGCCCCACGCAACCGAAATCGTAACCCCGATCTTCGCGCGAGGGAAACGCGCCGACAGCGCGTTTGGCGCGGGAGGCACTTCTCCGGGCCTGAATCGCGCCGTAATCGGGCCGCCATTTTCTTGCACGGCGGCTTTAAGTCGCCGAACACCCGCAGCGAGTAACGCGCCTCTCGTAATCCGGAAGCGAAATGACCGACTACCACCGTGGCAGGGAAAACGGCCGTATCGAAAATCCTGGACGGAACTTAGGGCACGAAAGGTAAGCTCCATCCGCGCTCACGGCGGTTCGGCCCCGTTGACGAAATGAATTTCCGGTCCCCACCTTCATCCCGCACGAGCTGCGGTTGACAGCACCGGCGGCTTTACTTAAAGATGCCGCCCGAACGAGCCGACGAGGGGTTCGCTTCCGGCAGGAGCTGGTCGCGTCCTCCCGGCCTCAGCGGTCCGAGAGGGTACGACCGCGTCGGACCGTCGAATCGCCTTTCACGGAGGGTTACCGCATGATTCGTCGAACTTGGATCACCCGCCTGTTCACCGCCGCCGTTGCGATCGTGGCCAGCGCCGGGACCGTTGACGCCGGGCTGCTGCCGGTGTCCGTTACCGTCCAACCTGAGGCCGGTAACTTCCGCTGGACCTACTCGGTCGTGCTGCCCAGCGACATGAAGCTCCAGGCGGGCAGCTACTTCACCATCTACGACTTCGCCGGGTACGTGGCGGGCACTGGGGCCGTGACGGCCACCGCCCCCGACGACACCTTCTCGCAGTACTGGACGGTCAGCACCACCAAGCTGGGGCCGACCCCGGACCGCCTGAACCCGCAGGACGATCCGAACATCTCGAACCTGACGTTCACCTACAACGGGCCGACCCTGCCGATCGGCGACCCGCAGCGCATGACGCTCGGCAACTTCGTCGCGACCTCGGCGTACAGCACCACCGCGGACAGCTTCTTCACGGCCACCAACCCGCGGCTGTCCAACGGCGAGATCGACAGCAACATCACCTCGACGCTGGTCCCGAAGGGCGGGGACGTGCCCCCTCCGACGGGCACCCCGGAGCCGACCACTCTGGTGCTGGCCGGTCTGGGCCTCCCGCTGATCGGGCTGCGCCGGGTGCTCCGCCGCCGGGCGTAAGTTCGGGTCGGACGCCGTAAGGCCCGGAAGCCGCCAGGTCTGAGACCTGGCGGCTTCCGGGCCTTGCGGCGTCCGCTCGTTCTCATACCAGGATTTCCGCCTCCGGGAACCGGTCCTGTAGCGCGGCCCGCTGTCCGCTGGTGAGTTTGTTCTCGCGCAAGTCGAGGTGGTACAACTTCACCCGCGGGTCGGCGTTCACCAGGATGTGAACGGCCTCCGGGCCGAGGCCGTTCTGCGCCAGCCCGAGCCACCGCAGCGGGGGCGGAGTCCGGCGCCGCCCCAGTTCGGCTACGATCTCGCGGACCCCGTTGTCGCCGACCTGCTGGCCCTCCAGGTCGAGCAGCCGGAGCCGCTCCCACGGGAACGTGAACCCCAGATCCAGATACGAGAGTGGCCCCGGGCCGGTCTGCGGGCGCCACCCGAGCCGCAACTCCTCGACCCACCGCACGCACCGGCTCGCGAGCGCCTTTTGCACCTCATCGGACTTGAACGGGATGTAACTCAGGTCGAGTTTGGTGAACCGCCGGTGGTCGGCGCGCGGCAGCGACTCGGCCAGTACCCGCGACAGGTTCGGGATGTCGGCCAGGTCGAGCGCGCGCAGGGCCGGCAGCGCGGGGCCGGCCAGGAACGCCCGGAGCCATTGCACCGGCACCGGGGTACTGCGGAAGTTGAGGTCCGTCAGCGCGCCAAGCTGCGGGCACTCGGCGAGCCGCTCGAAGTAGTCCACGTCGTGACCCAATTTGCTGAAATCGAGTCGGGTCACTCGCGTCAGTTGAGGGGTACCGAACAACGAGCTGAGCGGGGCGTGGGCGACGGTGAGCGCGAACCGCACGACCTGAACCGAGCGGACCGGCTCGGCCGCGAACAGCGCCGCGGCGTCACGCCCGAACGTAGCCGCGTCCAGCCCCACGTGTTCGACGAAGCCGCGGACGAACTGCCACCCGATGGCCCGCTTCAACAGGTGCCGGGTCCACGTCCCGCGGTGCCGTTCGAGCAGGTGCTGCGCGGCGACCTCACATTCGCGGGCCTGCGGCGAGTACGGCTCGGCGTGCGCCCCCTCGACCTGAAGCCGCACGAACTGACCGCGATCGGGGTCGCCGTTCTCCTGGAGCCAGTCGGCGTACATCAGACGCGGCGTGTCCTCTTCGGGGTGCTCGAGCACGGCGGCGAGGAGGGAATCGCGGTCGTTCATCGGTCGTTCCCCTCGAACACGCCCCACCTGCCCCGGCCCCACGCCGTCACGTTCGCGCCGGAGAAGGCACACGGATTAT
The DNA here is from genome assembly GCF_034097035.1 of Gemmata algarum. Taxonomy (NCBI): domain Bacteria; kingdom Pseudomonadati; phylum Planctomycetota; class Planctomycetia; order Gemmatales; family Gemmataceae; genus Gemmata; species Gemmata algarum. The sequence goes on along the minus strand of NZ_JAXBLV010000253.1, from coordinate 11,551 downwards.
GTGGCGGTTCGCCGAACGCGGACGGAAATTTCGTTCGACCGACGGTGGCAAAGTGTAAGTTTCGGCCGAAAGTTGCTTCCACGCCGCCCGCTTCCGTAAGCGAGCGAGCCGTCACGATAAAATTCACACGGCGAGCAATCCGCAGTATTAACAGACTCACAACGGGGGCCAAGCTACCAGGATGGGGGACGTGTTGACGCCAGCGCGGCTCCTTGACAAACTGGTCGAGCCGGACGGGAACTATGGCCATTTCAATAGTCGCGATCGTGCTTCGATGTGTCTTGTAATCGGACTACGCGGGAGTCTCCGACAACGGGCATGATAAACGCGAGCACAAAGTCCCTCCAGAAAATACCGTGAGCCTCATTTTCGGTGTGCTGTTGGCGAGCAGGATAATTGCGTACAGAATGCTCAGATTTGCCGCAATCACTTGCGGAAATTCAGCGGTTTGAGAAGACGTTGTGTGCCAGTGCCTAAAAAAAAGGCATCGCGAACCGCTTGGCAATCAGCCCTTTTCTGAACCGTCCACGAATTCTGAAAGGTCGCGGCGCGATTGCTGCATTTAGCAGTAGTTCAAACTCGTCCACATCGGTTCGCCCCAATCGCCCTGCCCTCTCCCAACCAAAAAGTTGCCCGCACCGCCTTGGACGGTGGTGTACCCCTTTTGGCTCTACCTTCGGAAAGGCCACTGTAATGTCGGCTCGTCGTTCGCGTTCCGGTTTCACGCTGATCGAGTTGCTCGTTGTCATCGCGATCATCGCGATCCTGATCGGGCTCCTGCTCCCGGCCGTCCAGAAGGTCCGCGAGGCCGCTGCCCGGATGAGCAGCCAGAACAACCTCAAACAGATGGGCCTCGCGATGCACAACCTCGCGGGCACTCAAAACGACCAGTTCTGTGCCGGCTGGGGAGGCACTCGCTCAACAATGAGCACGACCGATGTGGTGCGCCCTTGGACGTACCACATTCTAACTTACATTGAACAGGACAACGCGGCTAAGAATGCCAGCTTCACCAGCGTTATTAAGACCTTCGTCGCCCCTAACGACACCTCGGCGACCGGTTCGCTGCCGACCACCAGCTACGTTGGTAACGCCTTAGTTCTCGGCATGATGTACCCCACCACTGGTAGCGGTTATCTGGTCCCGGGCGTGGCACCGACGGCCGCGACTACGGTGAAGCTGTACAGCCTGAACGCCTCCGGCGACGGCACCTCTAACACCTTGATGTTCGCGGAACGGTACGCGGTGACCACCCTGAGCGGCGCCTCCTCGGTGCTCTACACGGGAGTGGGGACTGGCGGCGCCACACAGATCAACTTGAGCGGACACGCGGCAAGCACACACCTGTGGTACCCCACCACCGCGACCCCAACCTCTGTGTTGTTCTCCCCACACACTGCCGGGACTGCGGTGCCGTTCCCGTTCCAGACCAAGCCGTCGACGACCGGCACCAACGCCGCTGATGACCGTGTGCCGCACGGTTGCTCCAGCGGCACTCTGAGCGTTGCAATGTGCGACGGCAGTGTTCGCGGTGTGTCGTCCAGTGTGAACAACCTGAACTGGCTCTATGTGTGCGACCCGAACGATGGCAACCCACTTCCGTCGAACTGGTAATCGCTCCTGTGCCGCGGCCCATCAAGGCCGCGGCGCTATTTCACGCCCAGAACGTAAATTTCGCTTCCGCCGTCGCGGGTGGATACGAACGCCAGCTTCTTCCCGTCGGGCGCCCACGCGGGCGATGTGTCCTGCGCCTTGTGGCCGGTCAACTTCCGCAACTCTTTACCTTCGGCCGTCATCAGCCAAATGTCATAGTTGCCGGAGCGGTTGGAAGCGAACGCGATTCGCTTACCGTCCGGGTGCCACACCGGCCACGAGTCGAGGAATTCGCCGTCCGTCAATTTCTGCACGCCGGTGCCGTCGGCGCTCATAACGTGGATCTTCTGTCGCCCGCTGCGCCCGCTGGCGAACGCGATCCGTTTTCCGTCCGGGGACCACGCGGGGTGCAGGTCGTAGGCGGGATCGTTGGTGAGCCGCTTCTCGTCCTTGCCCTCGGCTGTGACGGTGTACAGGTCGGGGTTCTTGTTCCGCGTCGAGACCCACAGCACCGTTTTTCCGTCGGGCGAGAACCGCGGCGACTCCTCGAACGCCTTATGTGGGATCAAGGTTTGGTTGTCGCTCCCGTCTGTGGCGCACACGTCGATCCGGAGCTTGCCGTCGGTGCCTTCGAGCTTGTCGTACACGTACACGATGCGTTTGCCGTCGGGCGAGTAGTGCCCGTCAAAATGCGGCTCGGTGTGCCCGGGGAGCAGGCGCGTCATTTCGCCGCCCGCGGCGGGCATAATCCAGAGGGCCATCTTCCCTTCGTGGATCCGCGTGAACAGCAGCGTCTTCCCGTCCGGGGACCACTGCACGTTCTGCTTGAAGCTCCCGTCCTTGGTCAAGCGCGCCGGAGCGTTCTCGTCGCCCCGCGCCCGAAACGCGGTCGCGGGCACACACGCGAGGGCGACGAGGAACAGGGACACGGGCCGGCGCATAGCTTCTCCTTGTAACTGTACCCGTCCCACCCTCGGTGGCGCACGAAGTTCGCGGACGGGGCGCGGCAGGGTGTGAGCGGTTCAAACAGCGCACCGTTGGGGCCTACAGCACTGCCACGCAATGCCTCCGGCTAAAGCAGTTCCTCGATCACGCGCCCGACGGGCGCGAGCCCAAGCCCGGTGAGTTGCTCGCTCGTGAGGCCGATCTGGTTCAGCACGGTGGCGTTCAGGTCTACCGGCGAGAGCGGGGTGTCGGCCGGCTTCGCGGCGCGGGCGTCGGAGGTGCCGACGAACCGCCCGCCCCGCACCCCGCCGCCTGCGACGAGCGCCGAATAGCACCCGGGCCAGTGGTCGCGCCCGGCCTTGTCGTTGATCCGCGGGTCGCGCCCGAACTCGCCCACCGCCAGCACCAGCGTGCTCTCCAGCATCCGGCGGTCGTGCAACTCGGTCAGGAGGGCGCTCATGGCCTGATCGAGCCACGGGGCGTGTCGGTCCTGCATGATCTGGAAGTTGCGGTAGTGGTGGTCCCAGCCGCCGTCGCCGCTATCCTCTTCGGCCTCGACGTGGTCGGACCAGTTCACCTGAACGAACGGCACCCCGGCCTCGACCAAGCGTCGGGCCAGCAGGCACGATTGCCCGAACCGGGTGCGGCCGTAGGCGTCGCGGGTCGCGTCCGTCTCCTTCGACAGGTCGAAGCCCTCGGCCGCGCGAGCCGAGGTCAGCATCTCAAGGGCCCGCCCGCGGTAGGCGTCGAGCGCGCCCGCGGCGCCGAGGTCGGTCGCCCGCCGGTCCGCGGCGCCGAGCGCGGCGAGGAGCTGTTGCCGGTCGCCCATGCGCTCCGGCGTCAGCTCCTTCGGGAGCTGTAACGCGGGCACCTTGGTGCCGCTTACGGGGTCGTACTCGAGCCGGAACGGGTCCCACACCGCCCCGAGGGGACCGCCGCCCTCGCCGATAATCGCTTTCTTCCCCTGATGCAGTTTCCCGCCGACCACGAAAAACGGGTGAACGGCCGACCGGTGCTTGGCGCCGGCCAGCGCCTTCGCCACGACGGAACCCAGCGCGGGGCGGGGCGCCCCGGCGAGCGGCTTGCCGTCCAGCCCGGTCCCGCCGGCGGCGCTGCCGGTCAGGCCGACAGTGCCCGCGATGCCGTGGTCGTTCGACGGGGTCGTGAGGGTGCGGATCACCGACAGCTTGTCGGTCTGTTGGGCGAGTTGCGGGAACAGCTCGCAGAACCGGACGCCCGGAATGCGCGTCGGGATGGTGCCGAACGGCCCGCGGTACTCGAGCCGCGCGTGCGGCTTGGGGTCGAAGGTGTCGAGCTGGCTCGGGCCGCCCCAGAGCCACAGCAGGATGACCGCTTTCGCCCGCCCGCCGGCCTCCGCCCCGGCCGCGCGAGCGCGGAGCAGGTCGGCGAGCGACAGCCCCAAGACGGACGACGCCCCGACCTGAAGGAACGCGCGGCGGTCGAAGGTGGAGCAGGTGCGCGTGGGGCGCCGGCCGATCAGGAGCATGGAGCCGACCTCCGGGGAGATCGTCCCATTATCGCCACGCCGGTTCGTAACACAAGCGTACAAATGCGATGCGGCCCGGCGCCTTCGATTGGCGCCGGGCCGCATCGCGGAACCGTACCGGTTCCGTTAACCTTTACTTCTTCTTGGCGATGGCCTGTTGTACGGCCGCGCCGAGATCGGCCGGGGTGGGGGCGACCACGAACCCGGCCGCCTCCAGCGCCGCGATCTTGTCCTCGGCCTTGCCGCTGCCGCCGCTCACGATCGCGCCCGCGTGGCCCATCCGGCGGCCCGGCGGGGCGGTCTGCCCGGCGATGAACGCCGCCAGCGGCTTGGTCACGTTCTTGGCCGCATAGGCCGCCGCCGCCTCTTCCGCGGTGCCGCCGATCTCGCCGATCATCAGGATCGCCGACGTGCCCTCGTCCTTCTCGAACATCTCCAGCAGTTCGATCTGGTTCGTGCCGATCACCGGGTCGCCGCCGATGCCCACGCAGGTGCTCTGCGGGAGCCCCAGGGCGGTGAGCTGGAACACCGCCTCGTAGGTCAGCGTCCCGGACCGGCTGATGACCCCGATGCCCTTCTCGCCGGGGCCGCACGGCTTGTGGATGTGCCCCGGCATGATCCCGATCTTGCACTGGCCCGGGGTGATGACGCCCGGGCAGTTCGGGCCGACCAGCCGCACCCCCGGCTTGGTCTTCAGGTACCGCTTCGCCTTCGCCATGTCGAGCACCGGGATGCCCTCGGTGATGGCGACGATGAGCTGGATGCCGGCGTCCGCGGCCTCGATGATGGCCGCCGCCGCCCCGGCCGGGGGGACGAAGATCATGCTGGCGGTGGCGCCGGTGGCCTTCACCGCGTCGGCCACGGTGTTGAACACCGGCAGCTCCTTGCCGGACTTGTCGCCCTTCCAGGTGGTGCCGCCGGCGCCGGGCTTGGTCCCGCCCACGAACTGCGTCCCGTACAGCAGGCACTGGTCCGTGTGGAACGCCCCGTGCTTGCCGGTGATGCCCTGGCAGATCACGCGGGTGGACTTGTCGACGAGGATGCTCATTTCGGGCTCTCGGGGCGGATGTTGCGGGTGTCGGTTATTCGATTCATACGAGCGGCCGCGGCGCGCGGCGACCGCGGGGCGCGCCGGCGGCGCGGTCAGCCCTTCTCGCTGACCTCGCTCACCAGCCACTCGCCCGGGGCGGTGCCCTTCACGAGCTTCACCGTCACGGTCTTCGTGCCGGCGGGTTTGGTGAACGCCACGGCAAAGGTCGCGTCGCCGGTCTTGGTCACGCTCAAGGCGCTGGTGCCGCCGCCGAGCTCGATCGCTTTGAGCGCCAGCTTGCCCGGGCTGTAGTCGTACCCCTGGGCCTTGTCGCCGTCGAACGGCGGGGCCCACACCGGCCGCAGCGCCGGGACCAGCCCGCGGGCCAGTAGGGGCGCACGGAGCCCCCGCTGCATCGCGGTCGCGTCGGCCAGCACCTCCGCGAACGCCGACACCGCGAACTCCTGGAACGCCTCGTCCGCGGTCGCCGCCGCCGCGCCCGGCTTCAGCTCCGCCGACGACAGCGATAGCCAGTCCACCTTCCACGCGCCGCCGAGCTTCACGAGCCGCAGCGAGTACACGCCGGCGGGCTGGAGCGCGCCGCGGAAGTAGACCAAGTCCCCGGCCTGCTTGCGGTCCAACGAGAGCGAGAACGAGCGCCCGGCGCCGACCGCGCGGAGCCACTGCTCCGCGGCCTTCGGGCTGAGCTTGTTGGCCTTCTCGTCGTCGAACTCCCACGGCTTGCCCGCGGCGTCCAGCAGCGCCGGCGACAGGACATCCGCCTTGGCGCTGCCCTGGCCGAGGTCGTTCAGGAACGCGGCGGCGGCCTTCTCGGCGTCCGGCTCGACCGGGCCGAGGGTGGTCTTCAGGTCGGCCGCGGGTGCGGTCGGCACCGCCCCCTTCTTGTCGTCGGCCTTCGGGGCGGGCTTGCCGTCGTCCTTCTTTTCGTCTTTCTTCTCGGCCGGCGCGTTCGGGGTCGATCCGCCGCACCCCGGGAGCGCGGCGAGGCCGAGCGCGACCGCCAGAAGGGCGAGCCCGGCGCCGCGGCGCGTCACGGAAGCTGTCATCTCGTTGGTCCTCTTCCTTCGGAGGTACGGGGCGGTCACTTGCTCAGCTCGACGACCAGCTTCGCGGCGCTCGTCAGGTCCGGGGCGGCCTTCAGGGTGGGCAGCTCGGCGGCGGCGGCGGTCAGGATGCCACGGGCCTTCTCGACCTCGTTGCCCTCGAGCCGGACCACCACCGGCACCTTGAAGCCCACTTCCTTGCCGGCCTTCACGAGCGCGTCGGCGATGGTCGCGCAGCTCGCGATGCCGCCGAACACGTTCACCAGAATGCCCTTCACCTTCGGGTCGGAGAGGATGATGCGGAACGCCTCGACGGCGCCGGCCGCGGTCACGCCGCCGCCCACGTCGAGGAAGTTCGCCGGGCCGACGCCGTGCGCCTTCCCGTGGTAGTTGATGATGTCCATCGTGGCCATCGCCAGCCCGGCCCCGTTCACTAGGCACGCGACGGTCCCGTCGAGCTGGATGAAGTTCAGGTTCGCCTTGCCGGCGCGGATCTCGGCCGGGTTCTCCTCGCTCTCGTCGCGCAGGGCGGCGACGTCGGGGTGCCGGAACAGGGCGTTGTCGTCGAAGTCGAACTTGGCGTCGAGCACCACCACGTCGCCGGCCTTGGTGACCGCGAGCGGGTTCACCTCGGCGAGGGTCGCGTCCTTCGCCAGGTACACCTTGGACAGCGCGAGCATGATCTGCTCGGCCTTGGCCGCCTGCTCGCCGGCGAGCCCGAGCTTGGCGGCCGTCTCCTGGGCCTGCGCCGGCTCCAGCCCGGTCTCCGGCGCGAACGGCACCTTGAAGATCAGCTCCGGGGTGTCGTGCGCCACCTTCTCGATGTCCATCCCGCCGGCCGCGGACGCCATCAGGATCGGCTGGCCGATGGCCCGGTCGAACACCACGGCGACGTAGAACTCCTTCGCCGGCTCGGCGTCGGCCTGCACGATGAGGGTGCGGACCGGCTGGCCGTCCGGCCCCGTCTGGAGCGTCTTGAGCGGGTGCTTGAGCATCGTCTCGGCGACGGCCCGGGCCTTCTCCTTGCTGGCGCAGAACTTTACCCCGCCCAGCTTGTCCGCGTACCCGACGAGCTGGCCGGCCCCGCGCCCGCCGGCGTGGATCTGCGCCTTCACCATGACCCCGCCGCCGTTGGCAAGTTTGTCGAACGCCGCGGCCACCTCGTCGGGCGTCTTGCAGACGATGTGCTTGGGGACGTTCGCGCCCGCGGCGGCGAGCAGCTCCTTGGCCTGGTACTCGTGAACCTTCATCGCGTTTAGCTCCGGCGGGTGTGCGGGGTTGTGAAGTTATAGCGGCGGGCGCCGGCAGAAGGGAGGGGCCGGGCGCCGGCCCGCGCCGGCGGGCAGTGGCACGCGGGCCGCGTTTGTGCTTCAATAGCCCCCATGTTGCCACTCCAAGACCTACTCGCGGAACTGGTGCGCCGGCCGTCCGTCAACCCGATGGGCCGCACCGACATCGACCCCGCCGTGACCTACGAGGCGCGCGTGACGGCGCTGATCGAGCACGAGTTCCGCAACCTCGGGTGCCCGTTCCGGCGCCAGCCCGTCGCCCCGGGCCGCGACAACATCGTCGCGACGTACGAGCCACCGCACCCGGCCCCGTTCCACGTCATGTTCGAGGCCCACCAGGACACCGTCCCGGTGGACGGGATGACCGTCGAGCCGTTCGGCGCGCGGGTCGAGGGCGGGCGCATGTACGGCCGCGGGGCGTGCGACGTGAAAGCCGGCGCGGCGGTCATGCTGACGGCCTTCGCGCGGCTGGTGCGCGAGCGGCCCGCCGGCTCCGCGCGGGTCACGCTCGCGTTCACCGTGGACGAGGAGCACAGCGGCCTCGGCGTGCAGGCCCTGGTGGACGGCGGGCCGCGGCCCGATTACGCGATCGTGGCCGAGCCCACGCGGCTCGACATCGTCAACGCGCACAAGGGCGTCGTGCGGTGGACGCTCGAAACGGCCGGCACGGCGGTCCACAGCTCGCGCCCCGACCTGGGGGTGAACGCGGTGTACCGCATGGCCCGGCTGCTCCGCGGCGTCGAAGAGTACGCCCAACAGCTCCAGGGCCTCCCGCCGGACCCGCTGCTGGGGCCGCGGACGATCGCCGTCGGGCGGGTCGGCGGCGGGGTGTCGCCCAACACCGTGCCCGACTTCTGCCGCGCCGACGTGGACCGCCGGCTGCTGCCGGGCGAGACCCCGGAAGGCGCCGGTGCGGCGCTCGAAGCCTTCCTGAAGGCGTTCCCGGGCGTGGATTTCCCCTTCTCCCTCGTGCGCAACTCGGCGGGGTGCCTGCCGCTCGGCCCGGTGCTGTCCGGCGACCTCGTGAAGCGGTTCGGGGCGGTCATCGATTCCGTGACCGGCGGGCACGAGGTGCGCGGCGTCCCGTTCGGCACCGACGCCGCGACCATCGCCGCCGCGGGCGTCCCGGCGGTCATCTTCGGCCCGGGCGACATCGCGCAGGCCCACACGAAGGACGAGTGGATCGATTTGAGCCAGTTGGAACCGGCCGCCGAGATCCTGTTCCGCTTCGCGTGCGGAAAATGACGGCCCGCGGGCCGCGCAGAAGTACAGAACTCTTTCCGTTTTGCGCCGGCGCGCGCTACATTAGTTCAAACGGTCCGCAATCGCACACACACTCTCACCGGGAAACGTCATGAGCATCGTTCGCATGGGTATGTCCGAAGACAGCAAGTTCGCGGAAGGGTACGACGCGATCTTCGGCAAGAAGACGGCCAAGAAGTCGGCCGCCAAGAAGCCCGCGCCCGCCGCCAAGAAGCCCGCGCCCGCCGCCAAGAAGCCCGCGCCCGCCACCAAGAAGAAGTGAGCCGGTTGGGGTCGGACGACGGCCCACCGCGTCCGCGGTTGGCACCACGAATCACAGCCCCGATGGGGCACGAACTCGCGTCCGCTTCTGCCGCACAGGGAGCCCGCCCTGCGCGATGACAAACGAACCGGACCGCCGCTCTTAACGCCTCTCCGGCGCCCCGGTCCTTCACTTCCGGCGCTCGAGGGGCCGGACACGCTCTGCGGGCGCCGGAAGTGAAGGACCGGTTCCAATATCCCCACTCCAGTGGCGGAGGGCCGGGTGGCAAAGGTGAACATTGCCGAGTGCTGGTCGCAGATCGAGCGGTGGCTGTCCGCGAACGCGCCGGCGGCCGTTCCGGTGTTGCCACCCGGCGCGAACGCCGCCGCGTTCGCCCGAGCCGAGGAGGTTCTCGGTTACGCGCTCCCACGGGAGGTGAAGGAGTTCCTGGCGATCCACGACGGAGGCGCCAACCTGTGGCTGCACGACCGCGGCGAGTTCATGTCCCTGGACGACATTCTGACCGCCTGGGACCAGGAGTTCGACCTGTGGGGCGACGGCAGCAACGACGAGTGGGCCAACCCACAGGGGCCGATCAAGAAGAAGTGGTTCGCCCGCAAATGGCTGCCGATCCTCGACGCCCGGACCGGCGACCACGTCTGCGTCGATCTGGACCCTCCGAAGGGCGGCAAGAAGGGCCAGCTTATCGCCTGGTATCACGGCGGCGGTCCGACCGAGGTCCTCGCCCCCAGCTTCGGCGTACTGCTCGCCGGATTCGTGACGGAACTGGCGGCCGGGCGGTACACTTCCCGACTCGATCAGACCGGGCAACCGTACTTGGAGTACGCCGCAGATGCCGAACCCGACGCGGCGGCGGCCACGTGATCTGTTTCCCGCTGCGAGCGGCTGGCGGAATGAGAGGCCGGACGCAGCACGCCCCATGATCGGCGCGGGAAAAGTCCCTCTCGCTCGTGAGTGCCGGTGACCACATCGCCGGCGCATCGGGTGCTGTTTCATCGCATTTCTCCTACGCCGCACTTCCAAAACTCCGCGCGGCTCACTCTGGGGTGACCGGCATCACGTTCTCGCCCAGGACAATGGCACCGCACATCCGAACCGGATCAGCCGCAAGGATTTATTCGGTATGACGTTGCGTCACATTAACCGGGTGCCGCCGAAACCGTCGTCTGCTCGTCTCGGGCACTTCTGGCAAGCCCCGAGCGCGAGATTCGGTGGTAGCGACCACCCAGCGAATTAGTAGCTCGTGACCAGTCCAACGGCAGCGAATGTCCAGTCGGCGCCCCGTCGGTTATCAGCATCCCCGGCACGTTCCCGTAGCCCGCACTGGCTCAATCCGTTCGATTGCGGCCTGCACGACACCGACCCAGCATTGCCCGGCGTGAGCCGGGAACGCCCAAATCGCTCGATGGCCCTCGGACGCGATCCGCGAGGAAGACCAACCGCGGGCGAAACAACTCGCCTATCTAACTGATGGCACGACACGCGAGGAGCCGGTCGCCGTGACGACAACGCTTTGGTGAGCGGCCACATTGCCGCGGTCCTTAGCCTTTTCGGCTGGCGTGTTGTCACGGCAAGCAGGAGTGCTGCGGCACGAGGTGACCGAGGTGCAGGCCGGACGCTCCCGTTCCGGTTCGTCGGCATCCGCACGGGTTGTGTTGCGAAGCGCGGGAACGGGTGGCCGTGGATCATGTCCGCTTAGGCGAGACATCCAGCACCGAGAAAGGCACCAGCAAGGAGTGCGGCACCCGAGACGACGCGAAGACATGCGCGATTCTCAAATACGGAGGAGCAGAAGAGATGACGCCATCTGCAAATATTTACAATATCTACATTGCTTTAGACTGATTATCATTAGCTATTTAACTATGACAATGAAGATGCTAAAAGCAACTAGGGCTGAATATGAAAACGCGTCATGTCTGCAAATTTTACTTGACAGCAAGCCGACCATTCGCAACGATAACTATCTCTCCACGTCAACCAATGCAACATCAGCCTCACGAACCGCCTGTTTTGGGACAGATCACGTCTCTTGATGGAGTTGCACACGATGCGAAATGTCGCCCTCGGCCTATTTTGTGTCGCTAGTGCCATTGGGGTATCGGCTGCTACATTCGCAGTATTTCACAGCGACGATGTAGCGGAGGTTGAAAAGGCACCAATAGCAGATTGTGGAGCAAGGTCTTTACTGCGGATCTGTCAAGCGGACGGCAAGGTGACAGCCCTCGAGAAAATCATTGAGCTAACTAATACATCTGATGATGGCACCACCCTCTTGCACATCAAAGAGGCGGCGGAGTCGCTCGGGTACAAGGCTTCTGGAGTTAAGATCGGGTATTCGGACCTGTTGAACTATCTTGCGGAGGCGCGAGGGCGTGCGATTTTGCACTTTAATGCCGGGCACTTTGTGGCCGCTCTTGGTGTCTCGAACGGGCAGTTGCTAATCGCGGACGGTCCAGAGCCAGTCGCTCCGACTCAACCTGAAGAATTGGAGCGACGTGGGTGGAGCGGGTACGCCCTGCTCGTTGAACGCCCTCTTCCCACGCAGCCGTCGCAGGTGCTGCAAATCACGCCAGATGTCTTTGATCTGGGAACGAT
>NZ_JAXBLV010000252.1:0-20261 GCF_034097035.1 Gemmata algarum | reverse complement strand
CACCGCCGCACGCGCGCGATCTTGCGCGCTGGGGTGGCCGAACCAGTGTTTAGTGTGCGAGGCTTCGCACACTAATACGGTATAATTTCACCCGGCGCACCGCGTGCCGGGAACCGAACTACTTGCCGGACCTGTCGTTACCGCGTGAAGGGCGTCTTCACAATATGCGCAATAACACGGTAACGGGCCGTGCGAAACTTCAACTCGCCCCTTCACGGTTCGCACAATAACACGGTAACGGCCCGTGCGAACGTGAACGTCACTTCGATGCTGCGCGCGGTGACCTTTGCCTTCTATTTGTGCGGACCGGCGCATTCTCTCGCGGCGCGCAAGCCGACACGCCCAGAAGTGTATCCACGACGGCCCCCGCGCTCAAGCCCCTTATCCTGATTCGGTCCAGTGCTCACGCGCCCGTTCGCCCGTCTCGTTCCGCCGGCACCTCACTTGTCGGGCCGCACCGAGTTTTAGTGTGCGAGGCTCCGCACACCAACACGGAACCATTCGGCCGGCGCGCAACACTCACAAAAACAAACAAATTATCACCACAACAATCGCTACAAAATTACAAGCTTCACAATATGCGCAATAACAAAGTAACGGGCCTGTGCAAAACTTACAACCCGTCAAGCGGACTCGTGACCCCGCGACCACCTTTGTTGAGCACGTGAGTGTAAATCATGGTCGTCTCGACGCTCTCGTGCCCCAGCAGCTCCTGAACCGTCCGGATGTCCGTACCCGCTTCGATCAGGTGCGTCGCGAAGCTGTGCCGGAAGCTGTGGCTGGTCACCCGCTTATCCACCCCCGCGGCCCGCACCGCATCCGCCAGCACCCGGTTCATCCCGGACTCGTGCAGGTGGTGCCGGCGCGCCGCCCCGGACCGCGGGTCCACCGAGAGCCGGTGCGCGGGGAACACGTACTGCCACGCCCACGCCGTCGGTGCCGCCGGGTTCTTCGCCGCGAACGCTTTCGGAACGTACACCGATCCCAGCCCGTTGGCCAGGTCTTCCTGGTGCAACTTTCGCACATCCGCCAGGTGCCACTCCAGCGGGCCGCGGCACCCCTGCGGCAGCACTGTCCGCCGGTCCTTGTCCCCCTTGCCCCCGCGGACCACGAGCTGGTTCAGGTCCCACTCCACGTCCTTCACCCGCAGCCGCAGGCACTCCAGCAGGCGCAGCCCCGAGCCGTACTGGATCAGAGCCACCAGCCGGTGTACGCCCTCCAGTTCCGCGAGCACCGCGCGAACCTCGTCCCGCGACATCACCACCGGCAGCCGCACCCGCCGGTGCGCCCGCACAACCATCAGCTCGTTTAGCGGCCGCTCCAGAACCACCGCGTACAGAAACAGCAGCGCGCACAGCGCCTGGTTCTGGGTGGACGCGGCCACGTTGCGCGTCACCGCCAAGTCGGTCAGGAACGCGTTCACCTCGGCCTCGCCCATCCGGTCCGGGTGCTTGATCCCGTGGAACCGAATGAACCGCTCGGCCCAATCGTGGTATGCGTCCTCGGTGCGGATGCTGTAGTGCCGCACCCGGCACGCGTGCCGAACCCGGTCGAGCAACTTCGGTGGCTGGGCGTCCGACATAAAGTCCTCACCTCCTGACAACACGTCCACGTGTACATATTTGCCAGAAGCGGAGAACGACGTCAAGAAGACACCCGCCCCCCGCCGGGTCCACGACACGGTTTGCGAGTTGGGGTATCATGATAGACCACGGCTCGAAGAAATAACGGCCGTGCGAGCCACACACGTCGTTGGTGGAGATCAGGTATGGCACGCCCCAATAACGCTCGTCCCGAAGTCGTAGCGAATAAGGCGTACCTGGACGGGGTGGCCAAAACGTTGGTCGAGAGGCTGTTCGGACCCGATGGGCCGCCGTGGGGCACGACGTTCGAGGAACTCGAAGAACTGGTCGTCCAGTTGGGCCAAACGGTGTCACGCGAACTGCTCCGCCAAGCTCTCCAGAAACAAGCGGCCGGCACCATACCCGCCGAGAGACAACAATGCCCGGGGTGCCGACAGACGCCATCACCCGGTGACCCCGAACCACGCATCCTCACCACGCGGGTCGGGGAAGCGGAGTGGAGCGAACCGTCGGCCTACTGCACCGCCTGCCGGCGGGCTTTTTTTCCCTCAGTCGGCGAGTCTGGCGATTGACCGCGGCGGGCAATCCCCGGCCCTGTTGAAGAAAGTCGTGTTCGCGGGCACCCGGTGCGGATCGTTTGCGCTGGCCGCTGAGGCCCTGCGGGAACTGGCCGCGGTTCCGGTTCCGGTCAAGCCGGTCGAGCGACGAACGCAACAGATCGGTACCGAGCGGTGTGCCGAACGCGATGCCGCCGTCGCGGCTTACGAGTCCTTGCCTCTGGTTGAACGCAAGAAGGCGCCTCCGGATGTCGTGCCCCCGCCGATTGCGGTGGTCCAGATGGACGGCGGAAGGCTTCAGATCCGGAACCCGACGTCACCGGAACAGCCGAAGGGCTCCGCGGTCGCGACGCCGGTACCCCCGAAGAAGAAGAAGAAGGGGGAGCATTGGCGTGAGGACAAGGTGGGTTTGCTGGCCTCAATGGCGAGTGTGTCCGACACGGACGACCCGTGCCCGCAAATTCCCACGCACTATATCGACCCCGAGCGGATCCCGCGTCTGGCCCAGGAAATCAAGTCGAAATCGAAGGCCGCCGGGCGTGAACCGGCCGGTGACGCGGTCGCCCCGGTCGATCCCCAACCGGTGCCCGAGGCGACCGGCCGGTACGAACCGCCCGAGTTGGTCGTGCGGAGTGTGGTGAGCACCAAGCAGGGGGTCGAGGTGTTCGGTGGGTTGCTGGCGGCCGCGGCTTGGGCCCGTGGGTTCTACGGGTCGAAACGCCGGGTGTTTCTGGGCGACGGGTCGAATGCCAACTGGGGCGTGTGGGAACGACACTTCTCGAGCTTCACGCCGGTGGTCGATTTCATCCACGCGTTGGCGTATGTGTACGGTGCCGCGATGGCGGGTGGTCCGTTTGGGGAGGGTTGGTCCCGATATGTGCAGTGGGTCGAGGCGCTGTGGCGTGGGGATGTTGCGACGGTCGTGTCGGGTCTGGAGTCGCGGCAACAGGTTCTCGGGATGCCCGAGGCGATTGACGGTGAGACGCACCCGCGGGTGTGCGTAGCCGAGGCCCGGTGCTACTTCGAGAACCAACGGGGACGTATGAAATACGCGGAGTATCGCCGGGCCGGTCTGCCGATCACCACCAGCCACGTGGAGTCGGCGATCAAGCAGATGAATCATCGGTTCAAGGGGTCCGAGAAGTTCTGGTCCGAGCCGGGCGCCGAAGCGATCCTCCAACTCCGGGCCGACCTGCTCAGCGAAACCGCACCGCTCGATGACTTCTGGAATCGACGACAAGTCAACATCACCGGCGAACGCCGACACAGACTCGCGGGGTAGGCGCAAAGCATGTCGTACACCCGAGGCCAATCGCTTCACGCTGCCGGTCCGAAGTCCCACGTAAAACACGAGGGCACACAAACGACCAGGACGTTCGCGGGCCGGCCCCCGCTCGGAACTGCCGACCGGGAACGTGAAACAACCGGCAACGATTTGCGGGACCGGGAGATCAGCACTCCTGTATCAGGCAATGAGATTCAATCGATTTCAGCATTTCCCAGTTTGTCGACTGCGCGGCACCCCGCAGTGTCCGCCGGCGGGTACCACTTGGGCGCGTTCGGCTCCTGCGATTGATCTCACCCAGACCGTACCCACCTGAGCACCACGAGATGTCGCAGTTGCGACCGACGGCCAAAGGACCGGGCCGCACTTCCGCCCGCAAGAGTCTGGTGTTCATCAGGAAGGAGTTTTGACAGGATCAACAAGATTCGCCGGATGAAGACCGACCGATTTGAAATCCTGTCGATCCTGTCACAGTCTTCTGCCCCCCCTACCTTCATCCATCGAGCACCGGTGCCTCCCGCCCGGCATGTGCCGGCCACGTCACCCGAGCGGCTCTCCTTCCGCCACACGCCCGCGCGCGGACCGGGACACGTCACGGGTCGCGGTGCCATCAGGTGAATAGGGGGGGGGAACAGAGCCCGCACCGGTGCGCCGCGCATCGAGCGACCGGACCCCGCCCGCGCGGGGCTGTAACGGGGGTTACACCCGCGACACGAGCGGAATCGGCGGACGGGGCGGGTGACGGGACACGAGCTACCACCGCCGCGGGCGATTCGCTACCCGTTCGCTGGTGCTTTGCTACCACCGAATCGCGCCCGCAAAACCCGGACAATGCCCCCAGTTGGATAGCGTCCCGCTCCCGCTCGGCGAGAAGAAATATGACGCAACATTTTGTCAGGAAAGACATTGTGACGGATGGATTTGAAAAGCGGACTCAACGCAGGACGAGCGGGATGAAGGCCGAGCGGCCCGAGGTCCTGTTTGTGCTGTTCATCCTGTCAAAATCTTCTTGGCCGCTCCGTCGAGTATCGGTGGCACGCCCTCTTGTCTCGGGCCGGATGTGCTGCCCCAAGCGGATCTCGTTCTGCCCCACGCTCTCAACCAACGATCACCATCAGTACGGGTACGCCAGCACACACGAGGACCACCACCGCCACCGCACCGACCAGGAGCAGCAGCGGGAACGAGGGCACCCAATCGGGTTGGTCGTCACCCCGCACCCCGCTCGGTCGTGGCTGCATGCTCGCACGCAACCGCTTCAAAGCGAAGACGAGCGATTCCCGCTCCAACTCCCGCCATTCGGCCCCGAGCGTGCGTGCGGTGAAGCCGATCAGGAACTGGTCCTCGGCGCGTGCGAGATAGCGGTCGTGGAACCAGCTCACGAGGGCGACTGCCAGCGGCACGGACGGGCCGAGCATACCCAGATGCACCGCACGGCCGTCCGCGAGCGTACTCAAAAAGCTGACACCCCCGGCGAGAGCGACGAGGGTACTCAAAAACAGGAACACCCCAAACAACACGCGGGCGAACAGGGGCAGGTCGACCCGGCACCGCAGCACCGTCCCGCCCGCACACGGCTCGAGCCGCCCGGAGAGGAACGGGCGGAAGTGGTTGCGCCCGCCACGCTTGCTGAGCGAAACCCAGCGGTCCTTAACGGTCCCGAGGACCGGCCGCGAGTCGAGCCAGGCGAACAGCCCGGGGCGGGCGGTCGCGCTGCGGAGCCGCGCTTCGCACACCTCGGGCGGGAGCGGCGACACAAACTCGATCACTCGCTGCGCCATTTTCGGCCTCCGTGGTCGAACCACTGAACTCGCTGCGGCTCCGGCGTGCGGTGATTGCGCGGCGAGCGGCGAGAGACGATCCGGGGCGTCAGCGCGCGGAACGCGTCGAACATGCCGCGGGCGCCCGTCAGGTAGTCGGTCGGGCTCCGCAGCGCGTTCCGGACCGGGAGTCATACCAAATCCGGTTGAAGAGTAACCGCTCGGCAGAGTGTAGGTTGCACCCGCCTGCTGACGCAGGCGGGTGGCGCCCCCAACCACCGTTACTCTTCAACCGGATTTGGTATCACGCCGTGCCCCGCCGGTCATGATACCCGCCAGCGGATACCGACGACCGTGCTGATTCCGCGGATCGGGCAACTCAGTCAACTGTGCGACAGATCAATCCGTGTGGAGCCCTGGATGCGAACTAATAAGCACTTGAAAAAAACAAAGAAATCTATACTATTGTCTTTAGCAATGATCCTTAGACTCACGCATCCGAGGAAGAGTGCAATGCTGATGCGATTCGGGTTGTTGTGTTCGTTTGCCATGCTTATGCTCTTGGCTGATGTGGGGACGGCGAAGGCACAGATCATCGTTATCACCGATGTGCAGTACACTGCCCCTGCTAACGGAAACCCGGCGAAGGCGGAACCAAAAGGGACGTGGAGTTTACCCGGGGACGGGAACAGTTACCGGGTGGTAATCGATTACGGAACCATCACGAACGGCTCTTTCACTCAGGCGGCGAACGTGAGTGCGGGCGGGCTGGGGGATCTTGTTATCACAAAGGTTGGTGGCGGCGGGACTTATCCCTGGCGTTCAAATGGGCCGCATAACTTGACGAATCCGCCCCAAGGCCTTTACGCTCGTGCCCGGATTCAAAAAATGGTCGGGATGAACTGGCAGTATGTTGGTGGTCCGGGGACCGAGGCATTTGCACCGATTCCGATTCCGGCTCCTCCGCCTTCCGGCTCAAACGACTAAGCAGGCAGCCGTGATTGCGCTGCGCTTTTGACGAGCCGCGACCGCAAGGGAGCGGATGACATCCGCTCCCTTGCGGTCGCGGCTCGTTCCCAAACGTTACAAACATCCCCGGCTCCGTGCTTAGCTCAAGTGACGCAGGTGTTTCCGGACAAGCGAGGCTGCATGAAGCGCCAAATGGGGTTCACGCTCATTGAGCTATTGGTCGTCGTGGCGATCATCGCCGTTCTGCTCGGCCTGTTGTTGCCGGCCGTGCAGAAGGTGCGAGGTGCCGCGATTCGCATGAAATCGCAGAATAACTTGAAGCAACTGGCTCTGGCGCTCCACCAGAACGGGGTTGACGGATACGTCGGCGGCTATGCGATACCGGCACCCCGGACGCTCGCTGAGCAACGCTGGATGGAGAGCCAGCGTTGCGACAACCCTCAGTTCTTGGTGCTTCAGCTAATGGGGGCTCCGTTCTTACCCCTTCGGACCCCGGAAGACGTGGCGCCGCGCCCGTACCTGATTTGCCCGGCCGATCCCTCCAATTTTGAACTCGGCAAGGTGGTCATGAGCCAGTCACCGGACGGGACGCAGCACTTCGCGTACCCGCTCGGCGGGCCGACCAGTTACGCGTTCAATATGGTGGCGTTCACTGGGCCGCCTCGGTTCCCTGACTCCATTCGCGACGGCACCTCAAACACGATCGCCTTTGCCGAGCGGTACTACGTGCGGTATTTCAGCCCCGATCCGATCGACCGGTTCGGCACGTACGCCCAATCGTGGATGTGTTACGCTTACGCCAGCCCGGCGATGCGGTCGCCGTTCCCGCCGTACCCGATGAACGACCGGGGTGAGCGCCGTCCCAGCTTTGCGGACGCGGGGTGGGGGGACGTGCTCCCTGTGACAGAGAACGGTGTGACGCGGCCGTCGGTGCCCGGGTCCACGTTCCAGGTGCAGCCCGAGCCGCGGCACGCGAACGCTTACCAACTCCAAACCCCGTTCGCCGCCGGCCTCCCGGTGGCGATGCTCGACGGGAGTGTGCGGGTGGTCGCCCCGGGGGTGGTGCCGGAGGCGTTCTGGGCCGCCGTGACGCCGGCCGCCGGCGAGATCGGCACCGACTTCTAACCCGCCCGCGGGACCGAAGAACAGCCCGGGCCGAGCCGCACGTACCTTGTGCAGCTCGGCCCGCACTTCCATACACCAGTGCGGTGCCGCACCGGCTCCTGAACCGCCTCGAGGTGTCGTGGGCGAGGTCTCGGCGAGAGCCGGCCATCCCGGTCAGTCCACTCGTAGTTCCGCCTCCCGGTACTCGCTTTCGCCCAGCCACCAGGCCCGCACCTCCGGCTCGGCGGCGGCGAGGCCCGCGATGAGGTGAACGACGGTCTCGCCGTAAGTGTTACAGGCGAGATCACGGGCGCTCGGCACCGGCTCGGATGTGGGGTGCGAGTGGTAGACCGCCAACAGTTCCAGGCCGCCCGCCCGCATCGCGCGGAACGCGTCGAACATGCCGCGGGCGTCCGTCAGGTAGTCGGTCGGGCTCCGCAGCGCGTTCCGGATGGGGAACCGCGCGGTCGCCACCCCGGCGCCGGCGTCGATGGTGCCCGCGAGCAGCCCGCAGCACTCGAAGGGGAACTCGCCGCGGGCGTGCGCGACCACTTCGGCGCGCAGGGCGTCGGGAAGTACGAGGGTGGTGAACGGCGGCATGAAGGGAACTCCGTGTGCAACGCCGGCCGAGTTCCGTAATCCTATCCGTCAGCAGCTATCAAGGGACACCGAAATGACCACCGTTGCCGACCTGAAGGGCCAGACCGTTGCGTTCGCCGCGAGCGGGGGGCTCGACTCCTGCACCGTCACCAAGTGGCTCACCGAGAGCGGCGTCAAGGTCGTGTGCTTCACCGCCGACATCGCCCAGCCGGACGAGTCCAACTTCGACGAGGTCGGGACCCGGATGCGGGCCTGCGGGGCCGCGGACTACGTCGCCATCCCGCTGCACGAGATGATCGCCGAGAGCGGCCTGGAGGTGATCCAGTTCCAGGCGAAGTACGAGGGCAACTACTGGAACACCACCGGCATCGGGCGGCACGTCATCGTCGCCGGGATGATCCCCGAGATGCGGAAGCGCGGCGCCACCGTGCTGAGCCACGGGGCCACCGGCCGCGGCAACGACCAGGTGCGGTTCCAGCTCTGCACCAACATGCTGGCCCCCGAGGTCACGGTGTACGCCCCGTGGCGGGACCGCGAGTTCCTCAAGCGGTTCCCCGGCCGGTCCGAGATGATCGACTACTGTAATGGTCACAAGCTGCCCATCAAGGCGAGCAAGAGCGCGCCGTACTCCACCGACGCGAACCTGCTCGGCCTCACCCACGAGGCCGGCAAGCTCGAGCACCTCACCACCGAGCCGTGGTTCGTCACCCCGGGCATGGGAGTGCTCCCGAAGGACGCCCCGGACGCGCCCGAGAGCGTGACCGTGCGGTTCGAGCAGGGCCGCCCGGTCGCCATCAACGGCACGGCGACGACGGCGTTCCAGGCGATCCAGACGGCCAACGCGCTGGGCGGCAAGCACGCGGTCGGGATCGCGACGCACCTGGTCGAGAACCGGTTCGTCGGGATCAAGAGCCGCGGCGTGTACGAGGCGCCCGGGATGGAGCTGCTCGGCACCGCCTACGCGTACCTGCTGCAACTGGTGCTGGACCGCCGCAGCCGCGAGCTGTTCGACCACCTGTCGCAGTTCGTCAGCAAGCAGATCTACCAGGGCTACGGGTTCGACCTCGCGACGCACATGGCCCGCTCGGCGCTCGCCCCGATCACGCGGCTCGCCACCGGCACCATCAAGCTGAAGCTGTACAAGGGCCGCGCCGAGTTCGAGGCGGCGGATGACGTGCCGCACCAGTTGTACTCGGAGGCGAACGCGAGCATGGAGGCGATCGGCTCGTTCGACCACGCCGACAGCGAAGGGTTCTTGCGGGTGCTCCAGGTGAGCGCCCGCGCCCTGGCCGCCAACCACCAGGTCACCGCGCCGGCGTGGGCCGCGCGATAACCACGCCGTAACGCCCCCGCCGGTGCCGCCCCCCTTCCTCTCCGGGGCGGGAAACAAGGCAAAAGAGCGAAGTCAAAAGGTCAAAAGCAGAGCACCCGTTTTGACTCCGCTCTTTTGCCCCGGTCTTGCACCCCGTCGGGGTGCCGGACGTGGCACAGGGCGCGCCCTGGATGCCCAACTCTCCAGTACGCACTCGGAACTTCTAACCGCTTCTGAGACCCCAACATGCCTCGCGTTTTCGCGCTCCTCGCGCTGCTCACGTTCGCCCACATCGGTGCCGCGCAGGGCACCAAGCAGGACTACGAGCGCGCCAACTCCGTCGGCAAATGGACCGCCGGCAAGGTCACCGCCACGAAGGTGGCGCCCAACTGGACCCCGGACGGTCAGCAGTTCTGGTACCAGAACGCCAACAAGGAGTTCGTGCTGGTCGACATGGTCAAGGGCACGCGGCAGGTCGTCGCGGAGGACAAGCTCCCCAAGGACGCCAAGCCCACGCCCCCGCCCAAGAAGAAGCGGTTCGACGCGGCCGACGAGGGCGGCGACACGTTCGTGCGGCTCGCGCAGCCGCCCCGCCGCGGGGCCGAGTCGCCCGACGGGAAGTGGGCCACGTTCCTCAAGGACTCGAACGTCTGGCTCCGCGACACCAAGACCAAAGAGGAGACGCAGCTCAGCACCGACGGCAAGCCCGGCGACAGCTACGGGACCGTGTTCTGGGCGCCCGACTCCAAGAAGCTGATCGCCATCAAGACGAAGGCCGGCGGCGACCGCAAGGTGACGCTGGTCGAGTCGTCGCCGCGGGACCAACTCCAGCCCAAAACCTCCACGCTCAACTACCTCAAGCCGGGCGACCCGATCCCGCTGTCCAAGCCGCACCTGTTCGACGTGGCCGCCAAGAAAGAGGTCGCCACCTCGGACGAGCTGTTCCCGAACCCGTGGGACACCGGGTTCGAGCACTGGGCGCCGGACTCCAAGCGGTTCTACTTCACGTACAACCAGCGCGGCCACACGGTCATGCGGCTGCTCGCGATCGACGCCGAGTCGGGCAAGGTCACGGCGGTGGTGAACGAGGAGTGCAAGACGTTCTTCGACTACGCCAACAAGCTCTTCGTCCAGTACCTCGACGACACCAACGAGGCCGTCTGGATGAGCGAGCGCGACGGCTGGAACCAGCTGTACTTGATCGACCTCGCCACCGGCAAGGCCCGCAACATCACGAAGGGCGAGTGGGTGGTCCGCGGGGTCGAGCGGGTGGACGTGAAGAACCGTGAGGTGTGGTTCCGGGCGCTGGGGGTTCACACCGACCAGGACCCGTACCACGTCCACTTCTGCCGGATCAAGCTCGACGGCACCGGGCTGGTGAAGCTCACCGACGGCGACGGCACCCACACCGTCGAGTACTCCCCGGACCGCAAGCACCTGATCGACACCTACTCGCGCGTCGACCTGCCGCCGGTGGTGGAGCTGCGCCGCACCGCGGACGGTAAGAAGGTGTGCGACCTGGAAAAGGCCGACGCCGCGGAGCTGCTCAAGACCGGCTGGCGGTACCCGGAGCGGTTCGTCGCGAAGGGCCGCGACGGCACCACCGACATCCACGGGTACATCGTGCGCCCCAGCAACTTTGACCCGAACAAGACGTACCCGGTCATCGAGCACATCTACGCCGGCCCGCACGACCACCACGTGCGCAAGGGGTTCAGCCCCGCGCCCTACGAGCAGCGGATGGCCGAACTCGGGTTCATCGTCGTGAAGATCGACGGCATGGGCACCAACTGGCGCAACAAGGCGTTTCACGACGTGTGCTGGAAGAACCTCGGCGACAGCGGGTTCCCGGACCGCATCCTGTGGATCAAGGCCGCGGCGGAGAAGCACAAGGAGATGGACCTGTCGAAGGGGGTGGGCATCTTCGGCGGCTCGGCCGGGGGCCAGAGCAGCACGCGCGCGGTGCTCGCGTTCGGCGACTTCTACACCGTGGCGGTGAGCGACTGCGGGTGCCACGACAACCGCATGGACAAGATCTGGTGGAACGAGCTGTGGATGTCCTGGCCGGTCGGCCCGCACTACGCGGAGCAGTCGAACGTGACCCAGGCGCACAAGCTCAAGGGGAAGCTGCTGCTGGTGGTCGGCGAGCTGGACCGCAACGTGGACCCGGCGAGCACGCTCCAGGTGGCGAACGCGCTGATCCGGGCCGACAAGGACTTCGAGCTGCTGGTGGTGCCGGGCGGCGGGCACGGGATCGCCGAGTCCCCCTACGGCAGCCGCCGCCGGATGGACTTCTTCGTGCGCAACCTCATGGGCGTCGAACCGCGCTCGCGCTGAATGTGGTAAGAGTCATTCCGACAGGATCGACAGGACACACAGGATCGAAATCACAGCACTGTCACGATCCTGTTTATCCTGTTGATCCTGTCAGAATTGCCTTGCGAGCGATCCAAATAGCTCCGCGATTGATGTTCGTTTTTTGAGCCCTGTAGGGACGAACAGGTAACGAAGAGTTTTGACAGGATCAACAGGATATACAGGATTGGAAACACGGCATTGTCTTGATCCTGTTTATCCTGTTGATCCTGTCAAAATTGCCTTGCGAGCGCTTCGATGTGGAACCTTTTCCAGGAGCGCGGGATCGTGTGCGTTGAAGCGGCCGGAGTGGTTCGCACCCACCCGCGCCCGCGTGCGATCCTGCCCGGGTCGTTCAACCCGCTGCACCACGGGCACACCGGGCTCGCCGCTATCGCCGCGGCGCGGCTCGGGGTCGAGGTCCACTTCGAGCTGTCGGTCCAGAACGCAGACAAGCCCGAACTGCCGCCGGACGAGGTCGAGCGTCGGGTGAAACAGTTCGCTGGGGTCGGATTGGTGTGGGTGACGCGGGCGGCGGCGTTCGAGAAGAAGGCCGACCTGTTCCCGGGCGCGGCGCTGGTGCTCGGGTGGGACACGGCGGTCCGCGTCGTGAACCCCAAATACTACGGCGGCGCGGCGGGCCGCGACCGCGCCTTGCGGAAGCTCATCGACCGCGGGTGCAAGCTCGTGGTCGGCGGGCGGCTCGACCCGGGCGGGGCGTTCCGGGTGTGGGAGACGCCGGCGGCGCTGGCGGCGTTCGGAGAACTGTTCGTGCCGCTCACGGAGGCCGACTTCCGCGTCGACGTTTCCAGCACCGAACTGCGGCGCCAGATCGAGGGCGGCGCCGCGCCGACGGGTTGAGTCGGGTGCGTGGCGGCTTTGTGGCTCCCTGGGACCGCGGACGTCCCGTCCGCTGCTCCGGGTGTGGTGCTGCGTTACGGCCCAGCACAGACTGTGACAGGAGAGTGCCGCGGGCGCCCCCCCACAACTTCTGGTGTTTTGCTTGGCGGATGGTTGTGTCGCGGCCCGACGCGCCAGCCAGCAGACGGGACGTCCGCGGTCCGAGGGAGTCACAAACCGGCCCGCTTCACCCCCGCCCCAGCACCCCGGCGATGACCGCGTGGATCTGAGCCGCGTACCCCTCGGTGGTGTGCCGCGCGCGGGCCAACTCCCAGCCCGCTTCGCCGTGTGCCCGGGCCAGTGCGGGGTCGGCGACGTAACGCGCCATGCACCCGGCGAGCGCGTCGGGGCCGCCCTTGTAGAGGAAGCCGGTGCGGTCCGGCGCGATCAACTCGCTGGTGCCGCCGCTGTCGTACCCGATCACCGGGCGGCACACCGACATCGCCTCCGCGGTCACCCGGCCCATCGCCTCGTTCCGCGAGCACATGAGCGCCGCGTCCGCGGCCAGGAACGCCCGCTCCGGGTCCGGGATGTAGCCCCAAAACTCCACCCGGTCCGCGACGCCGAGCTGCGCGGGGAGCGCGCGGCACTCGTCGAAGTACGCCTGATCCCCGGTCGCTCCCGACCCGCCCACAAGCAGCAGGCGCGTGTCGGGGAACCGCTCGGTGAGGCGGGCGAACGCCCGGATCGCGATCGCCTGCCCCTTGCTCTCGCGGAACCGGCCCACCAGCACGAACGTGAACGGCTGCCGGCGCCCGCGGAGCGCGTTGGCCGCCCGGCGCCGCGCGGCGAACGTCGCCTCGTTCCCGACCCCGTTGTAAATGACGTGCGAGTTGCGTACCTCTCGGTTCCCCAGGAAGGACTGCTTCAGGGCGTGCGACACGAACACGGTGGCGTCGGCGGTGCGGAACACGAGCCGCGACAGGCTGGGGCCGAGGTCCGGCCACAGGTCGTAATCACGGTCGCCGAACTCGCGCAGGTGCCACACGTGCGGCAGGTCCAGTTCGGCCGCGGCCATCGCGCCGATCGCGAACACCGACGAGTTCGAGTAGACGAGATCCGTCCCCCACCCGCGGAGTTGCGCGGCGACGGTGCGCAGGCGGCGGACGTTCCGCAGCGCCCGCCGCGCGACCCCGTCGACCGTGCGGTCGGTCGAGACCCACCACTCGAACGGCAGCACCGCGACCGGCACCCCGCGCTGCTCCAGCGCGCCGAGCAGATCGCCGGATTCGGGGCAGATCACGTGCGCGCGCACCCCGTGCCCGCTCAGCCCCTCAATGAGGTTCAGCAGGGACAGGTTGGCCCCGTACAGCTCGGTGTAATGCGTGATGAACGCGACCCGCGCGCTGGGGCGCGGGTCGGTCGGCGGACGGACGGACATTGGCGGCGGGTCCTGTGCGCGGGCGAGCGCGGGGGCGGGCTCAGCCCTCGAGGGTGGCGTCGAGGGTGATCTTGGCGTTCAGAACCTTCGACACCGGGCACCCGGCCTTGGCCTTGCCGGTCAGCTCCTCGAACTTCGCCTGATCCGCACCGGGGATCTTCGCCTTCAGGGTGAGGTGGACCGCGGTGATCGCGAACCCGTCGGGCTGCTTGTCGAGCGTCACCTCGGCGGTGGTCTCCATGCGCTCGGCGGTGAGCCCGGCCTCGCCCAGGATCAGCGACAGGGCCATCGTGAAGCACCCGGCGTGCGCGGCGCCGATCAGCTCCTCGGGGTTGGTGCCCGGCTTGCCCTCGAACCGCGCCGCGAACCCGTAGGGGTAGGCGCTCAGCGCGCCGCTCTTGGTGGAGATGGCGCCGCGCCCGTCCTTCAGCCCGCCCTGCCACACCGCCGAACCTTGGGTCTTCATGGGGGTCTCGCTCCGCGTGCTCGTCGTGGTGCCGGAACAATGGGCGCCGGGGCATTATAGGAACCGCCGCCCGAAGGCGACGGTCGCCGCGGCGCCGCTACTTCAGCACTTCGAGCTTCACCTCCTTGAACCGCACCTCGAGCGGGCCGCCGCTGTGCAGTTGCAGCCCGACCACGCCCCGGCGGGCCAGCTTCTCGTCCTCGTAATCGGTACAGAGGTGCCCGTTGATCCAGATGCGGACCCGGCCGCCCACCGCCTCCACCGCGTAGTCGTTCCAGTCGTCGGGCTTGACGAACTTCTCGCCGCCCTCCTTCGCGAGCAGCCCGCGGCCGCTCTCCTCGTACAGCTTGCCCCACCAGCCGGCGCCGATGTCCGCCTGCGGCCCGCGCATTTCGCCGTCCGGCAGCGGCACGCTGCGGAACTGGATGCCGCTGTTCTCCTTGTTGGGGCTGAGCTTCACCTTCAGCGAGAGCCGGAAGTTCTCGACCGCCGCGTGCGATTTGAGGAACGTGTTCCGCTTCAGCCCCGTCTTCGAGCGGCCCACGATCTCGCCGCCCTCCACGCTCCAGAGGCCCGCGTCGCCGTCCCAGTTGCTCAGGTCCTTGCCGTTGAAGAACTCTTTGGCGCTGTCCGCGTTCGCGAGCAGCGGCACCTGGGACTCGGTTTGCAGGTACGCGACCAGCGACCGGAACTCGAACTCGCTCACCTGCCGCAGGATGTCGTCGGGCATCATCGACAGCTCCGACGGCTTCCGGCTCGCCACGTCCCCCGCCGGGATGGTCAGCGTCTCGCGGTCGGTGACCACGGTGAGCAGCCCGTTCGCCTCGCCCTTCACGATCCCGGTGACGACGCGGTCGTCGGCGAGCACGAGCCGGGTCGCGGCGTACTCCTTGGGGATGACCGCGCTGGGGTCGAGGATGTTCTCGAGCAGGTAGTCGATGCTGCCCCTGTTGGCGCCGGTGATCTCCGGGCCGACCTTCCCGCCGGTGCCGTACAGCGTGTGACACTGCTGGCACGTCTTCGCGAACACGGTGCGGCCGAGGTTCACGTCGCCGGCGGGCACCGCGGCCTTGGTGAGCTTCGCCTTCCACTCGGCGATGAGCCGCTTGCGCTCCGCCGGGGACTCGCGCACGACGCCCCACAGGTCCGCGATCTGCTTGTTGAGGGCCGGGTCGTCGTACCCGCGGAGCTGGCGCACGACCTCGGCGGGCACGTCGGCGGCCGGGAGCTTCTTGGCGGCGACGGCGCTCATCAGTTCCTTGGCGAACCCGGGCCGGGCCGCGAGCGTCGCGACCGCGTCGCGCTTCTCCACGAGGGTAAGTGCGGGGTACTGGGCGAGGATTGCGGCGGGCGTTTTGGCGTCGTCGAACGCGGCCAGCGCACGCAGCGCGGCCCCGCGCAGCTCTTTGTCGGCCAGCGCGGATTGCAGCAGCGGAACGGCGTCCACGTCCTTGGCGTCCACGAGCGCGGTGAGCGCCGCGAGCCGCGCCGCGGCATCGGCCGTCGCGTCGCCGAGCACCTTGCGGAGCGTGGCGAGCGCGCCACGGTCGCCGAACACCGCCGCGAGCCCCAGCGCCTGCTGCCGGACGGCGCCATCCGGCGACTTCATCAGCGCCTCGAACGCGGCGCCCCAGCCCTTCGGCATTGGGAGCGCGCGCTTGCCCAGCGCGCCCTCTTGCAGCCCGCGGAAGTACGCGACCCGCTCCGCATCGGTTTTCGCCCCGGCGAGCGCCCCGGTGAGCAGGTCGAACGCCTCCGGCGTACCGAGCGCGCCGACCCGCCGGGCCGCGCTCTGGAACACGAACGTGATCTTGCCATCAGCCGCAAGACCGAGCGCCTTCGCCGGTGCTTCGGCGCACAGCGGTTCGAGGGCGTACCAGTAGAGGTACGGGAGGTTATGGTCGGTGGCGTCCTCGGCGTGCGCGAGGAGTTGCCGGAGCAGTTCCGCACGTTCCGCCGTGCGGAGCTTCTGAGCCGCCGAGGCGAGCGCCAGTCGAACGACGGCCGATGGCGCGTTCGCGTCAACCGCTCCGAGGTTGGCCGCGTCCAGGCGAGCCCCTTCGGTTCGGCCGGCGTACCCCTCGGCGATGAACCGGACCGCCCACGCTCGGACGAGCGGGCTCGCGTCTTTCGTCGCCTTCACAAGCACCTTCGCGGTGGCACCACCCGCCGCTCGCAACGCCCAGAGTGCCTTCACCCGGTTTAATTCATGCTTGTCCTCACGCAGAATCCGGCCCAGTTCGCTCACGGCATCCGGTCGCAGGGGTTTGTTCGCCGCGCGCTCCTGAAGCACGCGCCGGGCGGTGCGGGCGTACCAGTCGTTCTCGTGCGACTGGTACTTCACCAGTTCCTCGTCCGTCGCCTTCGACAGGTCCACGCCCCGGACCGGCTTCGCGTCCTTGTGGCTGATCTTGTAGATGCGGCCGTTGGTGCGGTCCCACTTCTCGGGCTGCGTGAGGTGGCAGATCTGCTGGTCGTACCAGTCCAGCAGGTACACGTTGCCGTCCGGGCCGCTCCGGAGCGCGAGCGGAATGGCCCACTTGTCGTTCGTGAGCAGGAAGTCGGGGTTGCGGTCGGCGACGTACCCACTCCCCTTCGGGGTGACCACGTCCACGTTGAGCCGGTGGCCGTGCAGGTTCCCCATGAACAGCTTGCCGTGGTACTCCTTCGGCCACGCGCCGCCCTGGTAGCACAGCAGGCCGGCGTGCGCGTGCCCGCCGCCGACGCTGTCGCTGCGGCCGTTGCCGCCGTGCGGGGTCGCGCCGGCGTAGTGCCGGTGCAGCGCGATCGTCCCGATCTCGCCGTAGGTGTACGGGTTGAAGTCGGTGCCCGCCTGGCGCTGGTAGCGGGCGCCCGGGATGATGTGCCACATGTGCGGGATCACGCACGCCTCGATGAAGAAGTCGCCGTGCGCGTTGTAATCCAGCCCCCAGGGGTTGCTCGTGCCCCGGGCGAACACCTCGAACGTGTGTTTCGTCGGGTGGTACCGCCAGATGCCGGCGTTGATCCGCTGGCGCTCGGCGTCCGGGGCGCCGGGCTTGCCGACGTTCGAGTGCGTGAACACGCCGTGGCACCCGTACAGCCAGCCGTCCGGCCCCCAGATGAAGCTGTTCAGGGTCTCGTGCGTGTCCTGGTAGCCCCAGCCGTCCAGCAGGATCTTCGGCTCGCCGGCTTTGTCGGTCTCCTGGTCGTGCGGGATGAACAGGAAGTACGGGGCGGCCCCGACCCACACCCCGCCGAACCCGAACTCGATGCCGGAGGCGAGGTTCAGCCCCTCGAAGAACACCGTGCGCTTGTCGAACGTGCCGTCCCCGTCGGTGTCCTCGAAGATCAGGATCTTGTCGCCCTTCGCGCGGTCCTTCTCCGGGAGCACCGGCCCCGGCGCGGGGTTGCGCCGCGGGTACACGTAGGCCTCGACGACCCACAGCCGGCCGCGGTGGTCGGTGCAGAACGCGATCGGCTGGTGGACGTCCGGCTCGCCCGCGAACAGCGCGACCGAGAAGCCGTCGGGCACGGTCATCGCCTTGGCCGCGTCGAGCGGCTTCAGCCCGGCGTGCTTGTACGTGTCCGCGACCGCCGGGGCGACGTGGGGGCGCTCGGGGACGTTCGGCTTCTTCTCGTGGAACCGGAAGTCGTCGAAGTTGATGTGGCCCCACCCGCCGGAGTGCCGGTCCACGATCCGGACGAACACCTCCTTGCCCTGGTGCTTCGTCAGGTCCACCGGGACCCGGTACATGTCCTCCACCTCGGTGCCGGTGGCGCGGAAGATCACGTCCTTGCCGCTCACCACCTCCACGCACGTCTCGGTCGCGTGCTGGCCGCCGCCGACCAGGAAGCTGGCCCACGGGTGCGTCACCTTGAACGGCGCGCTGGTGAGGGTGCCGGTGGGCCGGTCCCCGGCCTTCTCGTACCCGCCGATCCAGAACCGCCCCTGGTGCCGGCTCCGCATGTCGCCGCGCCGCGCCTTCACCGTGTCGTCCTGGACCGGCTGCCCTTTGAAGGCGGCACCGTCAAGGGTCCAGTCCCTCAGGTCGCCGGTCTCGAAGTCGAGGTTCAGCGGCTTGCCGTCGGCGCCGAGCGGGAGCACCCCGGCGTCGTTCGGTACCGGGTCGGCGGCGGGCCAGAGGAGGGCTGCGGAGAGGATGGCGGTGAGCACGAAGGGGCCTCACGGGGGTGGCGGGGCCGGCCGGGCCAGTGCCGCGGCCGCGACCGGCGGGCGCGGGCCGGTCGCGGCCGGCGCCCACGCCGGAAGTGTACACGACCCGCCCCCCGGTCCGCCAGCGGGTACCGCGCCCGCTTGCGGCCCCGCGCGCCGCGCGGTACGCTCGTCGCCTCCCACCCCGCCGAAAGGTCACACCCGATGCGCCGGCTCCTCCCGTTCGCGGCCCTCGCCGCTCTCGCCGCCACCCTCCACGCCCCGGCCGCCGACGACTACGCGCCGGGCGAGGACTCGGTGCCCCACGCGGGCGTGCCCAAGGGCACGGTCACCCCGTTCCGCTGGAAGACGAGTAAGGTGTTCGAGGGCACCGAGCGCGACTGCTGGGTGTACGTGCCGGCACAGTACGACGGCAAGACCCCGGCGTGCGTGATGGCCTTCCAGGACGGCAGCGCGTACGTGGGCGAGAAGGGCGCGTTCCGCGCGCCGGTCGTGTTCGACAACCTGATCCACAAGGGGCAGATGCCGGTCACGGTCGGGATCTTCATCAACCCCGGCAAGTTCCCCACCCCCAAGCGCGAGGAGAAGGACTGGCGCTCCAACCGGAGCTTCGAGTACGACACCGTCTCGGGCCAGTACGCCCAGTTCCTCGAGAAGGAGATCCTCCCCGAGGTCGGGAAGACCGTGAAGCTCCGGACCGACGCCGACGGGCGGGCGATCTGCGGGCTCAGTTCGGGCGGGATCTGCGCGTTCACCGCCGCGTGGGAGCGGCCCGACCTGTTCTCGAAGGTGCTGTCGCACATCGGCAGTTTCACCAACATCCGGGGCGGCGACGTGTACCCTGGGCTGATCCGCAAGACCGAGAAGAAGAAGCTCCGCGTGTTCCTCCAGGACGGGACGGGCGACCTCGACAACCTGCACGGGAACTGGCCCCTGGCGAACCTGTCGATGGCCGCGGCGCTGAAGCACATGGACTACGACTACCGGCTGGTGATGGGCGACGGGGCGCACAGCGGCAAGCACGGCGGCGCGATCCTGCCGGACGCGCTCCGCTGGCTGTGGCGCGACACCCCGCCGGCGAAGTGACCCCGCGACGCTGGGCGCGAACGCGGCCGGCTGCTGGCGCGAGTGACCTCCTGGCCGCCGGCATCACTTGCAACCAACGTTGCGGCCGGCGGAGGCCGCCGCGCCGGGCAACATGGCGATTCTGTGCATGAGGGGAGGCAACGCAACCCCAAATCCGTATCACTCGGCCGTTTCGTCAAGCTGAAACAGCGGAGTGGATAAACACCTAGATAAGTATTATCCTCTTGAGCATTTAGCAATGTGATTTCCACTTGACACTATCAGCGGAGCAGATATCATCCCCTATAACTCTCCAAGTAACATCTCGGTACGGATGCCAAGGCCTATCATTTGCTTGGGTGAAAATGTTCCGATCTTTAACAATTTTTATGCTGGCTATGTCGCTGGCTGCTTTGGCTAGCTTCAGCAATGTGGCTGTGGCTAACGCTCAGCCCGTGGCCCCTCCTGCGCCCCCACCTCCAGCTTGCACGGGCAACGTATTGAGTTCTGGACCTGCAGTCGGATCGATCAATGTTTCGGCGAGTTGGTCGAACTGCACTGGCGTTAACAAAGTCGTAATTAGCTTGGCAACTAAGGACGCAAAAGGCGTCCAGCGTGCCGCCGTTAACCAAACCCTGTCGTCACCGCCTGCTATCCTTGCAACGGGGGCGTGGAACCCAACCTTCACCGGGCTGCCGACGGGAGACACGGTCGTCGGATTTAACCTGTTAATTTATCCAGCCCCCCCGGCCGGGGGCGGGATGATTA
>NZ_JAXBLV010000251.1:0-20440 GCF_034097035.1 Gemmata algarum | reverse complement strand
CCAGCTTTGAGAATCCAGTCGTTTCAGGTTGATGTAGCAACCCATACACAGGGCGTTGAGTGTGGTCCGCTCACTCCGTGAGCGGTCGCTCCGGGTATCGGATGCGCGTGGCGCGCAACGACGGGGCCGGCACGCCCGTGGGGCGAGTCGGACGCGCGGGCCGACCGCTCACGGAGTGAGCGGACCACACATGGTTCCCCGTCGCCCTTTGGGTGATGTGTCTTCCCGCGCGGAACGACCGCTCACGGAGTGAGCGGACCACACTCCAAAACCAGAACCGCTCTGCGCGAACTGGAAACGACTGGAAGCGGTCGCGTTTCTCAACTGGCGATTCATGCGCGCCCGCTGGTAACGTCGCAGTTCATTTGAGCAGCGACATTATCAGCGGGCGCGCATGTGTTCGGGGAACATCAAGCCGCGCGGCGGACGGCCTGGCGCAGGTACGCGCTGCACACCTCGACCACCCGCTCCTGCTGCGCCTCGGTGATCTCCGGGAAGATCGGCAGCGCCACCACTTCGCCGGTGGACTGCTCGCTGGTCGGGAAGTCGCCGGTGCGGTAGCCCAGGTACTTGAAGCACTCCTGCTGGTGCAGGCTGAGCGGGTAGTACACCTCGACGCCGACGCTGTTGTCCTTCAGGTGCTTGACGAGCGGGTCGCGGTGGTGCGCCGGCACCCGCACCACGTACTGGTTGAACGTGTGCCGGCGGTCCGGCATCGCGACCGGGCGCCGCATGAACCCGTGCAGGTTCGCCCCCTCGATCAGCGCGTCGTACCGCTTCGCGGCCTCTTCGCGCGCCACCAGCCAGCCCGCCACGTGGGGCAGCTTCACGCGGAGCACCGCCGCGTGAACCGCGTCGAGCCGCATGTTGTACCCAACGTACTTGTGGTAGTACTTCACCTCCGACCCGTGGACCCGCAGCGCACGCAGCCGCTTGTCAATGTCCGGGTCGTCCGTGGTGACCAGACCGGCGTCGCCCAGCGCGCCGAGGTTCTTGGTCGGGTAGAAGCTCATGCACGCGACCGCGCCCAACGTGCCGCACCGCTTGCCCTTGTACTCGCTGCCGAACGACTGCGCCGCGTCCTCCACCATGTACAGGCGGTGGTCGGACGCGATCTCGCCGATCGCGTCCATGTCGCAGCACTGGCCGAACAGGTGGACCGGCATGATCGCCCGCGTGTGCGGGGTGATCTTGGCCTCGATCTGGTTCGGGTCGATATTGAACGTGAGCGGGTCGACGTCCACGAACACCGGCTTCGCGCCGATGCGGGCGACGGCACTGGCGGACGCGAAGAACGTGAACGGCGGAACGATCACCTCGTCGCCCGGCCCGATGCCGAGCGCGCGGAGGGCGAGCACCAGCGCGTCGGTGCCGGACCCGCACCCGATCCCGTACCGGGCGCCGCAGAACGCCGCGGCCTCCTGCTCGAACGCCGCGACCTCGGGGCCAAGAATGGCTTGGCCCGATCCGAGAACGCGGAGCACCGCCGCGTCGATTTCGTCCTTCAGCCCGCGGTACTGGGCCTGAATGTCGCACAGCGGCACCGGCGCAGAGGGGGTGGGTGCGGTAGATGTCGGTTTCACGTGAGACGCCTCCTGCGCCGCGAAACTCAGAGCCGATTGCGGACCGGGGTTTAACGAAAGCAGGGTATCCCTACGTTACAAAGGGTAAACGTGTCAAGCCGGCTTGCCCGCCGGGGACTTGAGGAACTGCACGAATGACGCCAGCGCCGACGACTCCGGGCACGAACGCCGCCCCCGCTCCGGCCCCGCTCGCCGACCTCGCTCCCGAACTCAAACCGCTGTTGGACCGCATGGCGGCGGACCCGAACGCGCGCGCCGCCCTGCTCGAACAGTTGCTCGGCGTGAACGCGTGCCGGCAGATCGGCATCTACCCGATCCCGCCCGGGTTCAAGCTGTCGGTGGTGATCCCCGTGTACAACGAGGAGCGCTGGCTGGCCGAGCTGGTGCGCCGGGTGCAAGCGGTCGAGATCCCCAAAGAACTGATCCTGGTGAACGACTTCTCCAAGGACCGCACGCCCGAGATCCTGGCGCAGCTCGAGAAGCAGTACGACAACGTCCGCGTGTTCCACCAGCCCCGGAACATGGGCAAGGGCGCGGCCCTGCGCGAGGGGTTCAAGCACTGCACCGGCGACCTGGTGATCGTGCAGGACGCGGACTGGGAGTACAACCCGGCCGAGTACCCGAAACTCATCCAGCCCATCCTCGACGATAAGGCCGACGTGGTCATCGGGTCGCGGTTCATCGGCGAGAGCCACCGCGTGCTCTACTACTGGCACTCGGTCGGGAACAAGGTGCTCACCACCCTCTCGAACTGGTGCACCAACCTGAACCTGACCGACATGGAGACCTGTTACAAGGTGTTCCGCCGGGAGGTGATTCAGGGCATGAACCTGAAGAGCAACCGGTTCGGGTTCGAGCCCGAGGTGACCGCCAAGATCGCCCGCAAGCGCGCCGGTAAGCCCCGGTGGCGCGTGTTCGAGGTGCCCATCAGCTACAGCGGCCGCACCTACGAAGAGGGCAAGAAGATCGGCATGAAGGACGGGTTCCAGGCCCTCTACTGCATCTTCCGGTACTGGCTCGCCGACTGAACACGCGCCTGACCACTGTTGCACGCAACCTTCCGAACGAGCCCGAGCAACGGGCTTCGGGGCTCGCTCCAACACCTCATTCACGGTCCGGTTGTCAGTGCCTGTTTTGTTGGCCTTGTGGCACAGACATTCCTGTCTGTGCAGCCTTCTCGCGCCGCACAGACAGGAATGTCTGTGCCACAAAGATACCAGCCACCACCACCCGGACCGTAAATCGCGAACACCACCCGGGCGGCTCCGGTTCGTCGAGCGGAGCGCCCGCCGGCGGTCCCAATTACCGCTTGGCCATGTCCACGAGCGCCCGTAGCGACGGCGGGCGGAACCGTTGCTTGTGCCACACCGCACACAACGTGCGCACGGGCGTCGGCTTGCCCAGCGGCCGGTACGCGCACTGCTTGCTCGTGTCGGCGGTCGCGGCCATCTCGGGCACGATCGACACGCCCTGGCCCGCCGCGACCATCGCCAGCAGTGTCACGATCTGCTCGCCCCGGCACACCACCCGCGGTTCGAGCCCGCCCCGGTGGCACAGGCTCAGCACCTGATCGCCGAAGCAGTGCATGTCGTCCAGCAGGATGAACGGCTCCTCCAGCACGTCGGCCAGCTTCACCTCGGTCTTGGACGCGAGTTCGTGTTTCGCCGGTAGGGCCATCACCAGCGGTTCCGCGAACAGTTTCTCGACGTGCAACCGGTCGTCGCGGACCGGCATCGCCATCAGCGCCACGTCGAGTTCCCCCGCCAGCAGGTCGGCCAGCAGCCGCTCGGTGAGGTCCTCCTTCAGTTGCAACTGCACGTTCGGGTGGTCCTTGCGGAACCGCGTCACCGTGCCCGGCAGCAGAAAGGGTGCGATGGTCGGAATCGCACCGACGCGCAACGACCCGCCCTCCGCGGAGTCGCGGACCGCGCGTTCGGCCTCCTTCACCGCGGCCAGAATCCCCTGGGCGTGCCCCAGCAGCTCGCGCCCGGCGTCGGTGAGAACTACTTTCCGCCCGAGCCGGTCGAACAGCCGCCGGCCCACCCCGTGCGGCTTGCTCTCGAGCCGCATGATCTGCTCGCTGAGCGTCGGCTGTGTCACGTCCTCGCGCTCCGCGGCGCGGGTGAAGCTGCCCGTTTCGGCCACCGCAACGAAGTACCGGAGCTGATGAAGCTCCATAGCCGCCTCCGATTGATTCCGCTTTTTGAATCGTCATTTCCATTTTTAGCAGATGTCCGGAACGTGGGAAAGTGCGCCCGGCGGTTGCGGACCGGGCGGCGCGGCGGGACAATCGTGAGGTAACGGGGCCGTGAGGCACTGTTACTCGGGCGCTCACCAGGGGGGCACATGTCGATCGAGGAAGCGGTTGCCAAAGACCTGGTCGGGGTGCTGTTCGTCACGTTCCTGTTCGGCGGTCTGGCGCTGTGGCTCATCGTCGCCACCGTCGCCGACGCCTGGCGCAAGGTCCGCGTCGCCGAGCGGAACGCGCGGCTCAAGCAAACGATGATCGAGCGCGGGTACCGGGCCGACGAGATCGTCCGGGTGTTGAACGCGTCCGCGGGCGACGCGCGGTGACGCCGCGACTGGCTGAAAGCCGTGTTTCTGCTCCGGCGGGCACCGGGCCAAA
This sequence comes from Gemmata algarum, assembly GCF_034097035.1. Taxonomy (NCBI): domain Bacteria; kingdom Pseudomonadati; phylum Planctomycetota; class Planctomycetia; order Gemmatales; family Gemmataceae; genus Gemmata; species Gemmata algarum. The sequence continues at coordinate 16,231 of NZ_JAXBLV010000251.1, read as the reverse complement.
AGAGTGGGGTTGCGAAACGTCTCAAGGTCGGATGGGATGCGGGCTACAGCCTACAAGTCCTACAAGAAATCAAACCACCTGGAGTGCGGTCGCCCTGGGGGCGGTGTCGGTACTCGGGTGACTCCTCCCGACTTGGCGTGGTAGACCTCTCCGGCCCGGCCGGCGACCTTCCGCGTGCAAAAAAGGTCAGATAAGGATGCGGACCTTTTGCTGGTACTTGCACGGAGATCCTTCGTGTCTTCCTTAACAAACGCTTACCCGCGGCGCATCGGCTTCACGCTCGTCGAACTCCTCGTTGTGCTGGCCATCATCGCTGTGATGATTGGCCTTCTGCTCCCCGCGGTGCAATCGGTGCGGGTCGCGGCCAAGCGGATGAAGAACCTGAACAATTTGAAGCAACTCGGGTTGGCCGTTCATCATTACGCGTCTGCGCACGGCGGTCGGTTGCCGACATTTCCTTACGAACAGGTTCCGGGCAGCATTGTGCCCAGCACAGTTCACATGCAACTTCTCCCGTACGTCGAGCAGGAGAACCTTTACCTAGCCTACTTTCGACAGGGCACGCCGGCGACTGACCCCTACGTCAAGGTGTTCCGTTCGCCGTTCGATGATACCGAGTGGGCGTACAAATCAAGTCTGACGAGTTACGCCTACAACCCGCACGTGATCTCACCGTTCCGCCGCATCGAGGGGATTACCGACGGCACCACCGGGACCATTTTGTTTGCCGAGCGTTACGCCGTTTGTGCCGGCGAGGCGTTCCAGTTCCACAGCCCGATCTCCTACCCATACGGCTCGGCCAGTTCCCAGCGGTCAACGTTCGCGGAATTCGCACGCGGAGACTATTACCCGATCACGAGTGGCGTCCCGCCCGTGAGCGTGGCTTCTGACCGTTCGGTCACCTTTCAAGTCCGGCCGTTGGCGGGCGAGTGCGACCCAAGGCAGTTAAACACCGGCGACCCCAAGGGGCTGCCCTGCGCTATGGCCGACGGCAGTGTGCGGGTGGTCAGCCGCGGCGTGGCACCGGCGGCCTTCTGGTCCGCCGTCACCCCAGATGCTGGCGAAGTGGTCCCACTCGACTGAGTCGCAGAGTTGGGCGCGGGTACCGGGCCGACGAGATCGTCCGGGTGTTGAGCGCGTCTGCGGGCGACGCGCGGTGACGGCGCGTACACTACCCGCATGAGCGACAACCCGTTCCGCGCCCTCCCGTCCGTCGCCAAGGTGCTGGCCAGCCCCGCGCTCGCGCCCGCACACGAGAGCCACCCGGCCGCGGCGGTCACCGCCCAGGTGCGCGCCGCCCTCGACCGGCTGCGCGACCGGCTGAAAGCCGGTGAACCGCCGTCCGCCGATGTCGATACGATCGCCCGCGAAGCCCTGAGCGCGCTCGACGCCCAAAGCCGCCCCCTCTTGCGATCGGTCATCAACGCGACCGGCATCGTCCTGCACACCAACCTCGGGCGCTCGCCGCTCCACGAAGACGCCGCCCGCGCCGCTTACGAGGCCGCCCGCGGGTACCTCAACCTCGAACTCGACCTCGCGACCGGAAAGCGGTCCTCGCGCCAGAGCCCAATCCGCGCGGGGCTGAAGGCCGTCACCGGGGCCGAGAGCGCGACGGCCGTGAACAACTGCGCCGCGGCGACCGTGATCGCGCTCCGGGCGATCGCGGCCGGTAAAGAAGTGGTCGTGTCGCGCGGGCAGTTGGTCGAGATCGGCGGGAGCTTTCGCATCCCCGACGTGATGGCGGTCAGCGGCGCCGCGCTGCGCGAGGTGGGCACCACCAACATCACCCGCCTGAGCGATTACGAGCGGGCGATCACGCCCAACACGGCGGCGCTCATGCGGGTGCATTGCAGCAACTACCGCGTGCGCGGGTACACGAAGGCGGTCGAACTCAAAGACCTCGTCGCGCTTGGGCGCAAGCACAACCTCCTCGTGATCGACGACGCGGGGAGCGGCCAGGTCGCCGACCTCACCCCATTCGGACTACCGGGCGAGCCGCTCATTTCCGCGAGCGTGTCCGCCGGCGCGGACCTGGTGCTCTTCAGCGGCGACAAGCTCCTCGGCGGCCCGCAGTGCGGGCTCATCGTCGGCAAGGCCGACCTGATTCAGCGCATCGAGAAGGACCCGCTGATGCGCGCGTTCCGGCTCGACAAAATGACCCTCGCCGCCCTCGAAGCGACGCTGCTGCTCCACCGCGACGCGAAGAAGGCGGTTCGCGACATTCCCACGCTCCGGATGCTGACAACCCCGCTCGCCGAGCTGAAGCGCCGGACCGAGTCCTTCGCCGAGTGGGTGCGCGAGATCCCCGGGGTGACGCTCGGCGTGTGGGAGGACGAGGCGTTCGTCGGCGGCGGCTCGCTGCCTGATGTGAGCGTTCCGACGGTGGTGCTGGGGTTGAGTGCGGCGGGTCTGAGTGAATCCGAACTCGCGGCGCGGCTCCGTGCGGGGACGCCCGCGGTGATGGCCCGCGTTCAGGACGGCCGCGTCCTCCTCGACCTGCGGTGCGTGTTGGAGCGGCAGGAGGCGGAACTGCTCGGCGCGCTCACGATTGCGTGTGCGGAGCACTCACCTTCGTAACACTCCGAGGCCCCGACCAGCGTTCCCACGGCACGAACAGCACGTAAAACGTCAGCGAGTACAGCGCGAAGTGCCCCACTTCGAGCGTCAGGAATGTGATGATGTGAAACGCAACGCCCATCACCAAGCACAGCACGCGGGTCCGCCGAAACGCGAGCAGCACCGGAAACGCCAGCTCCCAGCCGATCGCGACCCACGAACTCAACCGGTGCGCGAACGGCGGCAAGTACGGGCTCAGGTTCGGCGTCAGCGACCACTCCAGATCGTGGTTCACGAAGTACATCACGTACCCCGTCTGCCACCCCGGTGACACCAGCTTGTAAACCGCGCTGAACACGTACAGGCACACGAACTGAACCAGCAGCACCTTCGCCGGCCACCCGGGCACGAACACCCGCCCCGCGAACCCGCGGCGCCGCACAGACTCGACGCCCCACACCGCTCCCGTTCGCCCCACCGCGACTGCCAGAAACAACGAGTTGCGGATCTGGTCCCCGCCGTTGCACAGTCCGTAGTTGATGTTCCAGAACGACACCGCGCACGCCCAGCACGCCACCGCGCTCACGAACGGCCGCGAGCCCACCAACAGGGCAACCGCCGCCCCGGTCCACACGGACATGAGCGCGACCGGTCCCCAGGTCGGGGGTAACACGCGGAGCAGCGACCAGTAGTAGTGCCCGCTCCGAAAGCGCGACGGGTACGCGTTCGGGCCGCCCAAGCCGTCCTCGAAGAAGTAGGTCGCGAACTGCGGCGCGCACGCGATGCCGATGTCGAGCAGCGCCACCACCGCGACCGCAACGCGCAGCGCCGCCATGCGCTCGGCCGGCACCGGTCGCAGTAGCCACGTCCAGCGTTTCAGTGGACCGGGGAGCCGGGGCTGAACCCCGACGAACCGCGTCTCGGATTCGGATAGCGCGGTCACGGCGGCGACACCACTTTCAGCCCAACGAACCGTTCCGCAACCGGGTCGAACCCTTCGAGCGGGAGCAGCCCCGGCGCGCGCGGCCCACCCGGGCGCCACCGCGCGAAAGGGCGCTCGAACGTCGGCCGGCGCGGCGCGCCCGGCGGGTCGTTCGGGAGCGGCGTGGGGATGTACCGAAACACCAACACGACCTCGACCGGTACCGCCTCACCGGGACTCGCGCGGAGGTGAACGCGCATCTTCCACGCCAGCCAGTGCGAGAGGAGTTCGTAATTCTCCCGCACCCGCTCGGGCAGCTCACGTCCGTGCTCGGGCCGCGCCGCGACCGCCTCCGGTGTCGCGTGCCACCCGAGCATGGTGATGTTGGCCTCGTAGTTGAACTCGCGGTCGTGGACGAGAGGCCACCGCATCCCCGGTCGTTCGGGGTCCGCGGGCGAGAACCGCGATTCCACTCGCGCCGTTCGCCCGTCTGTAAACTTCAGTTCCGCAATGGGGACGACTGTGTGCGGCGGGAAATCGGGGGTGAACATGTTCCACCCCTGGTCCTGGCCGGTCGCCTCGGCCCAGAACGCGAACACGTCGCCGATGCGTTCGCTGGTCACTTGCAGCGCGTCGGAGTCGGTGAAACGGCCCCAGCGCTGGGTGGTGCTGCGTTCGGGGTAGTCGTCGGCGGGTGTCGGGCGCCGCGGGAGCCACTCCCAGGCGTTCGCCAGCGGAATGAACGCGATCTGCCAGAGGGCGAGCAGCCCCACGAGCCACGGGACGAAGCCCGCCTTCGGCTCAGGTAGGGACGGGTTCTCCGCCATTGGTCGCACCTCGGGTATCACAGCCGACGCTGCCCAGAAGTGTAACCGACCAAGGCCCCGGGGTGTAGGTTACGGCCCCGCATCCGATGGCGCAACGATGCGGCGGCGATCGCGGAGCCGTTCCCAGGGCACGAATGCCGTGTAGCAAGCGATCGAGTACAGCGCGAACGCGCCGACTTCGAGCGTGAGCAGGGTGCCGAGGTGGAACAACACACCCAGCGCCAGCGTGGGCACACGTGTGAGGCGCCAAACGGCCAGCGCCGGGAATCCCAGCTCCCAGCCGAGCGTAACCAGCGCCGAGAGCCGGTGCGCCCAAACCGGAACCTGATTCGCCGTTCCCGGGCACATCGACCACCCAAGGTCGTGCGAGGTCCAGTACATCACGTACCCGCTCCGCCAGACCGGGCTGAGAACCTTGTAATAGCCGCTGAAGAAGTACAGGCACGCGAGCTGTACGAACAGCACCTTCACCGGCCACCCGGGAACCACGATCGGGCGCGGGTCGGTGCGACTGCGGAGCGACGACACGCCCCACACCGCGCCCGAACAACTCACGGCCGTCATCAGGAACAAGGTGTGCCGGAGCCGGTCGCCGCTGTTGTGCAGCCCGGGGTTGAAGTTCCACACGGACACCGCGCACGCCCACGCCGCCAGCCCGCTCAGCAGCGGGCGCCAGCCCACCAGGAGGGCCACCGCCGAAGCGACCCACACCGCGAAGAGGGCTTGCGCGCCCCACGCCTCGGGCAGCCAGCGCAGCGCGGACCAGTACGCGTGATCGGCACGGAACCGGCTCTCGTACAGGTGGTCACCCACGGCGTCGGGGGAGAAGAACTTCGTGAAGTGCGGGGCGTACCCGAGTCCGATGTCGATCAGCAGCACGAGCGCGGTGGCGACGCGCAGCGCCGCGACCCGCTCCGCGGGGATTTGCTCGTTCCACCAGTTCCAGCGCGACAGCGGCCAGGGGAACCACGGCCGCACGCCCACCGCACGCAGGTCACTCAAGGGTTGCCCTCCCGCACCGCGACGAACCGCTTCGCGACCACGTCGAACGCTTCCAGCTCGTTGGTACCCGGGTGCCACCGGGCGTACGGCCGCTCCTCGATCGTGCGCGGCACGTCGGCCGGGGCCTTGGGATCGGGTGTCGAGATGTAGCGGTGTTTCAACACAACCGTGGCCGGGCGCGTGCGGTGCGGGTTCGCGGCCGAGTACACGCTCAGCCGCCGACGGAGCCACGCCCGGATCTCGGTCCCGCTCGCGCGGATCTCGTCCGGGAGTGTGGTCCACACCTGCGGGTGCTCCGCGATCGCGTCCGCGCTCGCGTACCACACCGGGTACACGAACTGCATCTCGAAATGGTGGTCCCGGTAGTGGATCAGCGGCACCCGGAGCGGCGGGCGCGCCAGGTCGCGCGGCTCGTAGCGCGAAAGGAGCGTGTCCCGAGAGCCGTCGGCCCACTGGAATTCGGTCGCGACGAACACGGAATACGGCGGCGGCCCCGGGGTGAACAGCGACCAGGCTTGCTCCTGCCCGCTGGCCTCGGTCCAGAACTCGAACACGCGGCCTACGGCTTCGGCGGTCCGCTGGAGCGGCTCACTGTCGGTAAACGTGCCCCGCGCCTGGGGGGTGTTCACGCTTGGTTCGGGCGGTCGCCACGACGGGCGGAGCGGCACGAGCAGCATCAGGTTCGTGGCCGGAATCGCCACGAGCTGCCACACCGCGAACAGGCCCACGAGCACACTCACGCCGCGCGCAACACACGAACACGGCGGGGGTGAGGACGTGCTCATAAGCGACCACGAAAAGAGGACGGGCGTGTCCGAACCCTAGTACACCTTCGCGCCCAGGGCGGGGCCGCTTTTTCGGCCGCGTGCGTAAAATCTCGTGTGACGCCAACAGACCTACGGACCCGCGCGATGAACCTTGCCTCCACACTGTCCGGCCCGCCCGAGTACCAGGCCGCCGTCACCGGCGCGGCGCTGTTCGACACGTCGGCCGCGGCGAAGCTCGTGCTGACCGGGCCGGACGCGCCCATGTTCCTCGGCAACCTGAGCACCAACGACACCAAGGAGCTCCCGCTCGGCGGCGGGTGCGAGGCGTACTTTTGCGACCCGCGGGCCAAGGTCAAGTTCCAGACCTGGATCTACCACATCCGGCTGAGCGACGGCCGGCACGCGATGTGGGTCGAAACCACCGCCGGCCGCAACACGGAGTTGGTGCAGTACCTCGACCGGTACCTCATTTCCGAACAGGTCGAAATCGCGGACCGCACCGCGGACTTCGCGCAACTCCATCTCGCCGGCCCGGGCGCGGCGGCGGTCCTCGGTACGGCGCTCGGCGAACCGGTGCCGGACCTGCCCGCGTTCGCCCACATGGAACGGACGTTCGGCGGCACCGCGACGTGCTCCCTGCGACGGCGTGACCAGCTCGGCGTGCCCGGTTTCGATGTCGTTTGCCGCACCGACGTGATCGACGGCGTGCGGCGGATCCTGTCGGCCGCCGGTGCGGTGCCCGCCGGTCCCGACGTGTTCGAGACGCTCCGCATCGAGGCCGGGGCACCGGTGTTCGGCAAGGACATCGACGAGAACCGCTTCGTGATGGAGGTGGGCTTCGCGCCCCGCGCGGTCAGTTACTCGAAGGGGTGCTACCTGGGTCAGGAGCCGATCGTGATGGCTCGCGACCGCGCCGGGCACGTGAACCGTGCGTTCCTGGGTGTGAAGGTTCTGGAGGGCGGGCCGCTTCCCGCCGGTACGAAACTCTTTCGCGACGGTGCCGAGGTCGGGCTGGTGACATCGAGTTGCGATTCGCCGCGGCTCGGCGCTCCAATCGCGCTGGGCTATTTGAAGTGGAAGCACCAGGAACCGGGCACGAAGATGGACGCCGAAACCCCAACCGGCAAGCGCGCGGTCGAGGTGTTGGGGCTACCTCCGGTAAAGTGACCGAATGACGAGGGCTCGTGAGTGAGGGCGACCGTCCCCCACTCGCGAGCCCGACTCGTCGGCGCCTGACAACGCCCGCTGCGGCGCGCCTTACCCTTCGGAAAGAGACACTACTTCGGCCAGGGCAGTTGCACCGGCAACGACAACCACCCCTGCGCTTGTGCGACGTGCAAGCCGGTGTACACGATTAACCCCAGCCCGGCGAAGCCGTACAGGTTCTTGAAGAAACCGGAACGGAGGAGCCGGCCGGGTGGGCCGAACAGTTCGCAAATGCCGTCGAACAACCCGTTGAGGGCCACGAACGGGATCGCGGGAAGCGGTACCGGCACGTCCGACCCCGAAGGCGCCGGGGCCGGCGTTGGTGGCGCCGCGGGCCTCGGCACCGGAACGGGAGTAACCTTCGACGCCGGAAACGTTGGAGACGGAACCGCTTGCTTCGGCGCCGGTGCCGGAGCGCTCTTCGGCGTTGGAGTCGGTGGGGCCTTCGGCGCGGGAGCCGCGGCCACCGGCTTCGGCACAGGTACCGGGGTTGGAGCGGGCGCGGGGGCCGACTTCGCGACCGGCGCGGGGGGCGCTGGAGGCGTCGGAACCGCCGGCGGCTCAAACTTGAGCGTCGCGGGCGGTTGAGTCGTCGCGAGATGAGCCAAAGACGGTGCCGGAACCGGCGGTTCCGGGCGCCAGTTCGGCGGCCCCGGCGGTTGGACCGGCGGCGGCAAAGGTGCCGTCTGGGTCGGCGGATCGACCGGCGCCAGCGGCACCGTCAGCATCTTCTGAAGTAGGGCATCGAGTTCATCAAGCTGCTGGCGCGTCAAATCGTTCGGGCTGGGGGCGGTGGCCATGAGAATCCTTCCGCGGCCGGAGCCGTGTCGCGCCCGAAACTCAGCACCGGGACGCACCGGTCAGGAAGTCTAGCCCCACGCCGGGACGGAAAAAAGGGCAGTCGCGCGCCGGCACCGGCCTAATGGTGGCCTTCCTTCACTTCGTTCCGGTTCCATTTCGGGATCAGCACGGTCAGATCTTGCGTTCCGTTGGGAACACACTGGCACGCCAGCCGCGAGTCCGGCGACAGCGCCGGAGCCTGATCCAGTTCGTCCTCTTCGTCATCGGTCGCGTTTGAGCAACTGCCCCCGCCTTTTTGAACGTGAACGTGGCACGTCGAGCACGCGCACACGCCGCCGCACGAGTGGTTGATCTCGATCCCGGCGCCGTCCGCGATGTCGAGTACGCTTCCGTCCAAACCGATGTTACCGAACGGGAACGTCGCCGGGTCCACCACCACTTCGGTGCTCTTACCCGTCGCCTCGTCCACGAACGTGACTTTGAACGGCTGGGCGGCCTTCTGCGCCGAAGCCTTCTGAATATACGGGTTTATGCCCGCCATGATTGGTCTGCCGCATCGGGTACGAAATAGCTCCTATCCGGTATCATATTCACCCCAAGCAAACAAAAAACGGCCCGCGAACAGGTCGTTCGCGGGCCGCGGCGTTTTTCCGTTCGTCCGCTACTTCGGCGCAACCGGGTAGGTCAGCTCGTTGGTGATGGCGCGGACGCCCGGGGTGAGTCGGATCAGCCCTTCGGCGAGTCGCTTCTCGTCGTCGTCCCGCACGGTGCCCCGGAGCGTAACGTTGTTGTTCGCATCGGCGACGACCTGCACCGAGGTGGGGTTCGCCAGCCCGCCCGTATCAATGGCGCCGCGCAGTTCGGCGTTCAACCGGGGGGCCGCCACCGGGGCCGCCGGGAACTGCAACTGCGCCGTGTAATTGATCTGCACCGGCAGGGGGATCAGAATACCGCTCTGTGTCGAGCCGGTCGTTCCCGTGCGGCCGGTCGTGCGGCCGGTCGTCGTAGTCGTGCGGCCGGTCGTGTTCGTGGTCGTGGTACCGAACAGCGGCGACCCGAACCCACCGCCTCCGCTCGTGGACGAGATCCCCAGTGCGTACGGGTTCCCGTAGAAGGTGCTGAACACGTTCGACTTCTGGAGCGTGCTGGTGCCGGTGGTGATGCCGATGTCCGTGAACTGCAAGTTTTGCTGTTGCAGGCTTTCCAGCGCGTTCGAGTTCAAAGCGTCCGCAGTGCTGGACCCGCTCGTGCTGCCGGTCCCGCTCGTACTGGTCCCGCTCGTGCTCCCACTGGAAATGCTGCCGGTGCCGGTCGTTGTGCGGGTGGTCCCGGTCGAACCCGTTCCCCCAGTCAAACCAGAACCGCCCGAGATTTGGGCGAATGCCGGAGCGGCCGACGCCGCGAACACGACCGCGCAGGCCCAAGCCTTTAGTCCGCTCATCGGCTCTCCCTTATCATTTGTGGTTCGCGGTGGTATGCTGCGGGCCGCAACATCGGTACCGGTATTATCGACCGCCGGCGCGGGCCAGTCCAGCGATCCGGTGATGAGAAAGCGAGTAATCTCCGGCCCGGCAGCGTGGCTACAGGGCAGGGCGCCGAAGGCGGCGCCCCTCCGACCTCAAACTTCACCCCCACTCACCTTTTTGGAGTTCCGATGCAACTGGGCTTCGTCTCAGCCATTCTCGGCGACATGCCGCTGGAGCAAGTGTTAGCGTTCGCGGCAGACGAGGGGTTCGCGTGCGTCGAGCTCATGTGCTGGCCGCCCGGAAAGGCCGACCGCCGGTACGCGGGTGTGACGCACCTCGATGTCACCGATTTCAGCGCCGCGACCGTAACGGGCATTCAGGACCTGCTCCGCATCCACCGGGTCGCCATATCGGGGCTCGGCTACTACCCGAACCCGTTGGACCCGGACCCGGCCCACCGCGCGCTGGTGAGCGACCACCTCATCAAGGTGATCGAAGCGGCGGCGAAGCTCGGGGTGGGGGTGGTGAACACGTTCATCGGGCGGGACCCGACCGGGACGGTCGAGGCGAACTTCGAGCTGGTCAAGCAGGTGTGGCCGCCGATCCTGGACGCGGCCCGCCGCGCCGGGGTGAAAATCGGTATCGAGCACTGCCCGATGCTGTTCAGCGCCGACGAGTGGCCCGGCGGCAAAAACCTGGCGTCGTGCCCGGCGCACTGGCGGCGGCTGTTCGACCTGTTCCCCGACGCCCCGTTGGGCCTCAACTTCGACCCCTCGCACCTGATCTGGCAGTCGATCGACTGCGCGAAGGCGGTCCGGGAGTTCGGCCCGCGGATCGTTCACGTTCACGCCAAGGACGAGCGCATCGACCACGCCCGGTTGCACGACGTGGGGGTGATGGGGCTGGGCTGGCACGTGCCGAAGCTGCCCGGGCTGGGGAACGTGAAGTGGGGCGAGTTCTTCGCGGCGCTCACCGACACCGGGTACGACGGCCCGGTGTGCATCGAAGTCGAGGACCGCGCCTACGAAGGGTCCCTCGCCGCCCGGCAGCGCGCGCTGCGTCAGAGCCGCAAGTTCCTGGAGCAGTTCATGGGGTAGCGGGGGCCGAACGTGCGCCGTGAAGGTGGCCGAGGAACACGAAACCACGTCAATTAAGGCGGCACCGCGTTTCAAGAGCGGACATCTGGGGCGTGCGCCGGCGGCACCAGCGGCTCACGTCCCCTCCGAGTTCTCGCCGTCCACTTCATTCGCGCCTCGTGGCGTGTTCTCGGGCTCCTTCGGGAGCCCTTGTGGCGTACCCTTCCGCCGTTACCCCGTGTCTGCCCCCTCTGGCATCGCGCGCGCCAACGACGTATGATCGGGGTACGTTCCTCACGTATCGCTCCCTCCCACATCGCCGACGAGGACTGGTCATGCGACGCTGGTTAGCGGCCCCGGTTGTGCTGTTCGCCGCCATCGGCTTGGCGTCCGTGAGCGCGCCGCGCGCGGCGGCCCAGCCCGCGCCGCCCGAAGAAGAGTCGTTCCTCACCGCCGACGGGGTGCAGCTCAAGGGCGTGTTCCACGCCACCGACAAGAACGCCGGCGCGGCCCCGGTGGTGGTCTTCATGTACCCGCCGGGCGCGGACCGGGACATGACCAAGGGCGACTGGGTCGGGCTCGCGCAGTTGCTCAACAAAAACGGCTACCACGTGTTCCGGTTCGACTGGCGCGGGCACGGCAAGAGCAACGACATCAAGGACACGCGCCGGTTCTGGGAGAACTCGTACCTGAACGGCGCCGGCAACTTCAACGCCTACATCCGGGGCGGCCCGCCCCGCAAACCGGTCAAAAACGAACTGTTCGTCAAGGACCTGACCAAACCGGACCGGTACTTCCCGGCGTACCTCAACGACCTCGCCGCGGTGCGGCTGCACCTGGACACGAAGAACGACAACCGGACCATCAACACCAGCTCCATTTACCTGCTCGGGGCTGGCGACGCGGCCACCCTGGGGATGGCGTGGCTGACCGCCGAGTGGCAGCGCCCGGCCGTGTTCCCGGCCCCCGGGCTGCTGGGGCTGAACGTGGCGGGCTACGAGTTCGTGCCCCAACGGCTCACCGGCGCGTTCCCGAACGAGGGCGGGCAGGACTTCGCCGGCGCCGTCTGGCTCAGCCCGAGCCGCCCCGCGTCCGTGCCCGACACGCTGGTCAAGCAGTGGGTGTCCACCTACTCGTCCAAGATCCGCGAGTTCAACCCGATGCTGTTCCTGTACGCCGACAAGGACGCCGCCGGGAAGAAGCAGGGCGAGTTCTTCTTCAACGAAGTGTTGGTCGCCAACCCGAAAAAGACGTCCGGGCTGAAGCCGCTCGATCAGACGTTCCTCACGGAGGTCAAAGGCGGCCAGCAGTTGAGCGGGGTGAAGCTGCTCGGCAACGGGAACCCGAAGGTGGAGGACACCATCCTCCAGTTCATGACCGCCATCCAGAAGGAGCGGGCCAAGGTCCCGTCGAAGACCCGGGGCTACAACAACCCGTACTTCATCGACCTCCGGTTCTACGGGTTCAAGCCGTAACATCAGCAGCCGCGGGGGGCGACCATTTCGCCCCCCGCGCTCATCACGGTCACTCGCCCGCCAGTTTCCGCACCTCTTGCTCCAGTGCGGCCATCGTCTTGCCGACCTGGTTCGCGTCGGCCAGCAGCTTCTTGTCGGCGTCGCTCGCCGGGTCCAGTTGCGCGACCAAGTCGTTCAGCTTCACAACCGCGGTACTGAAGACGGTCAGCAGCTTGCGCATGGTCCAGGTGTCCTTGTGCTTCTTGCACTCGTCCACCGCGCTCCGGATCAGCGGGAGGCTGTCCCGGAAGTCCGCGACCGTCTGCACCCCGGGCCACGTCTTCAGCAGGTAGTCTCGGGCCTTCTGGTGCGCGTCGTCCTTCACTTTCCACTCGGCCGCGAGCTTGTCCTTGCGGACCTTTACGTCCGCGTCGCCCGGGATCAGGAACGCCAGTTGGTCGTAAGCCGCGAGCGCCTCGTCCACGTCCCCGCGGGCGAGCAGCAGCGCGATGCGGGCGTTAATCGCCTCGGCCTGGGCCTCCTTCGCCGCGACGGACGGGTCGTTCTCCCGCGCTACCACCTTCGCAATCTTGTCCCGGTGCCCGGCCAGTTGCACGTTGTACGTCCGCAGGGCCGCGAGGTTCTGCTCCGCCTTCGCCAGGATGGCATCGACGTTGTCGGCCTTCTGCACGCGGGGGGCCTGCTCTTTGAGCCGCGCCAGCTCGTCGCTCAGCGACTTGTCCGCCGCGTCGGCCGCCTTGAACCCGTCCTCGGCGCGGGCCAGCGCGTCGGCGTTCCTCTGCTTACTAATGAGGTTCGCGACCGCCTCGAAGCACACGGACTGGGCCTGCCGCGCGTCCGCCGCTTCGGTCGCCGTCTTGAGGACGGCCCGCTCGAACGCCGCCCGCTCCTCCTTCGCGGGGTCGATGTCGAACGGGATCGTCACCGGGTCGTCGCTGAGGATCGGCACCGGGAACTGCTTGGCCTGCGACGGCCCGAGCGCCACCGTGACGCACGCCACGTTGGCCAGCGGTCGCTGCGACCGGAACTGGTACGTCGCGTTGTCGAACGCGCACACCTCCGTCGGGTCACCGCCCGTACTGAACGCCCGGTCGCTGGCGCGGACGCTGACCGCCGAAGCAGTCTTGTACACCACGCCGTCGGTGCTCGCCAGCCGGACCGCGACCGGCGCGCTGATCGTCCCGAGCTTCATGGCGCGGTAGCCGATCACGCCGCCGGTGACCGGCATGGCGCTCTGGTACCGCGTGAGCACGGCGCAGCGGCAGCTCCCGTCGGCCCCCACGTCGAGCACCTTCAGCAAGGTAAAGTCGCGCGGCGTCGAAGTAAGCCCCGGGGGGGCGACCGAGCCGGGCGGAGGTTCAACGATTTTCCCAGTCGCGGTCCGGACGACCGGGGCCGGGCGGTTCGTCTTCCGCACCGCCGCCACCGCAAACACGTCTCCGCTCCGCACAACGCCCTTGACCGACCCCAACCCGGCGCCCCTGATCAACAGGCGCGCCTCGTCGGGCCTGCCGACGACCGGTTCGACGGTCCCGACCGGCCCGAAATCGCGGTCGAGCATCAGCCCGGCGGTGCGCCCGGCCAGTTCCGGCGCCCGGATCGTTTGCGTGCGGACCAGCGGCGACGACAGACCGGTAAAGCCGTCGTACTGGCGCGCCGCGAGGTAGATCCGGCCGTCGCGGTGCTCAACCCTCAGAAAGTGCGTCTTCGCCCCGGTCAGGTCGCGCGGGACATCGAGCGCCGCGAACCCCTTATCGTCGAACTGCTGGAGCAGTGCGTCCCCGCCGTCCCGCGCGCGGGACGCGAGATCGATCACCTCGACCGTACCAAGGGCGCCCAGTCCGGGTTGAAGAGCCGCAAGCAGATCACGTTTGAGGCGCTCGCGGAACTCGGCGGTGAGCAGCGGGTGTGGCTTCACCGAAACCACCACCCGCCACACGTAGGGCTGCTTCGGCTCGGGGTCCAGTTGGGCGAGCGCCGGCGCCGTGCTCAGGAGCGCCGCGGCGGCGGCAAGGATCAGTTTTCGGGTCATGCGCTGCTCCGGCGGGCGGTGGGAGTTGAGTGTACCACATCCCGCCACCCGTGTGAGCCCCGGCGCCGGTTGCACCGCCCCCCTTCCCGCGTTACAGTGTCTATCAGCCGACCGAACGAAGGGCGTTATTCCGAGAGCACCATGCGCACCCTCACCCTCCTCGCCCTCACCGCGTGCGTCTGGCCCGCCGGCGCCCAAGAGCCGAAACCTCAACCCAAAGCCCAGACCGACAAGAACGAGCCGGTCTCCGGACGAAAGACCAAGAAAATCGAGGGCTTCACGTTTCTCGTAAGCGACGAGGCGCTAGCGGCTGATGCATCGAAATACGAGCGCCCGCCGCTCGAGGTGCTCGAGCACGAGTGCAAGCACCTCACCAAGATGCTGTCGCCGAAGGCGGTCGATCTGCTCCGCCGGCTGACGGTGTTTGTGAACTGGGACGAGCGCGTCTCGCTCAGCAACGGGCGCCAGGGGGCCGCCCTGGCAACGTATTACGGCGGCGGCCCGCAGCTCCAGGTCAAGGAGGGGCGGCACCCGCTCCAGGCGAAAACGGTCACCATCCACAGCCTCAAATCGCTCACCGAGCAGCGGCAGCCGAAGGACGACGGCCGGGCCAAGTCCCTGCTGCTGCACGAATTCGCGCACGCGGTTCACGACCAGTTGTTCGGCTTCGACCACGCCGGGATTCGGGCGGCTTACGAACAGGCGATGGAGCGGCGGCTCTACGAGAAGGACTTTTACGCGGCCACCAACCGCATGGAGTTCTTCGCCGAACTGAGTTGCGCGTACCTGGATCAGCTCCACCACTACCCGCACAACCGGACCGAGCTGAAGAAACACGACCCGGTCACCTTCAAGACCCTGGAATCGTTGTGGGCCGGCGCGGCCACGAAGGTGACCGTCGAGCCCCTCTACGCGGAGAAGCGCGACACCGCCCTGGCCTTTCCCGCGGACGTGAAACTCGGCCCCGTCCTCGCCGGCCCCGAGCCGCCGGCGGAGCTGAAGGGCCGGGTGGTACTGGTCGGGTTCTGGGGCGGGGCACACACGAACGTGCTGAACCGACTCGACCGGCTCCAAGGAGAGTTGGGCGAGTACGGGTTAGTAGTCCTGTGTCCGCACACCTACGTTCGGGACGACGAGTTGGTGCGCGCGGATGGTGAGAAGCGCGCGCCACGGGTCGCGGTGCTAAAGAGCGCGTTCGTGCGAGAAGGCCCGAGCGACTTCAAGACCCAGCCCGCCGGCCACGTGCTCGTGTTCGACACGGCCGGAAAGTGCGTTCACCGCGGTTCGGCCTACGACGCCGACGAGCCCGTCCGGGCCGCCGTCGGCAAGGCGCTCCTCGCGACCGCGGTCGGGGACGATGTGCCGAGAGCGTTCAAGCCGGTCGCCGACGCATTCGCCGCCGGTGCCACACCGGTGGCGGTGATTCCCAAACTGATTCCGCTCCTGACCTCGGCCGACGAAGCCACCAAAACCGCGGCCAAGAAGTTGCACGACCGGATCATGGCACCGGGCCAGAAAGTGTTCGACGGCGCGCGAGCGGGTGCGAAAACCGACCCGCTCGGCTCGTTCCTGGCCGCAGAGCGAGTGGCAGCAGATTTTAAGGCCACCCCGCTCGGGCCGAAGGCCACAGCGCTCCTAACGAACCTCCGCGGCGACAAAGCGGTGGCGGCGGAGCTGAAAGCACGCGCGCAAGCGGCTGAGATCGAAAAAACCGCCACCAAGCTCCGCGGCCAGGAAGGGAGCTTCGACCCAGCGGCGGCCGAATTTCAGGCCAAGCACCGGCCCGCGCTCACGCAGTTGAAAACGCAACTCGACCAGTTGCGGAAGCAGCACCCGAACGCGCGAGCCACCGCCGACGCCGAAAAGGCCGCCCGGGAGTTTGGCGTGCAGTGAGCACCCGAACGTAGCGGCGCGCGGCTACTTCGACCGCGCCGAAGCGCGTGTCGAAGGCGCGTGCGTCTTCTCCGAACGAGCCCGCGGCGTGAGCCCAGGATAACGTACACCGTCGCCGCCCCATCCGATCGATTACACCTGACGCCGATACACAGTCGCACGTTTATCATACCGAATCCGGTTGATCGTTATCCAGGCCGTATTCTGT
>NZ_JAXBLV010000250.1:0-20714 GCF_034097035.1 Gemmata algarum | reverse complement strand
CTAAGGGCTATCGAGGCGCATGAATTGCCTCCACTATCAAACCGAGCCGTACCACGGCTCGCTCGGCGATCTGCGTCCGGAGGTTGTTGCGCTGCTCCAGGGCGACCCTGTGCCAGCGCTGTTGGAATCGTGCGATCTCACTGAGTGTGCGCTGACCGGAGGGGAGACGCTTCTCATTCTCCAGGCCGTAGAGCCCGAATAGCGGCCGCAGTTCGTCCAGCTCCGCACCGGTGAAGAGCTCGGATTGCTGCTCGAGGAGTTGAAGCACCTCGAAGTCAGCGTTGTGCTCTTCGAGGTCGTGGAACAGCCGGTCGAACTCCCCGCTCCAGCGGCGCAGGTCACTTTCGAGTCGCTCACTGCGGCGAGATGCCTCGTGGGTGCGGTTGACGAATTCCTCCAACTCCTGGGCCACCGCGCCGCCCTTGCCGGTGCCGCGGATGAAGGCCAGGAAGCGGTCCCGCCGGGTCTGGTCCTCGCGCTCCCGCGACCGCGCCTTCGGCAACTCCCGGAAACGGATATTATCCAACACGGCCCGGGCATCGTTCACGATCCTGAAACAGCGCAGGTAGGCGGCTCGCTGGAAGAAGTGGCGGTCCAGGGCGTCCCTCAGGGGCCGGAAGCCGGCGAGTTCGGTTAACTCCTCCTCCAGGCGCTCGGTCGAGAGGCGGGCCGCCACGACCCTGCGGACGATAGTCGTGAACACCGTCCAGGGGATCTTATCGTCCAGCAACTGCTCTCGCTCCTCGGCGCTCAACAGGCAGCGCTTGACGAGGTACAACTCCTCGCTCGCCAAGAGCGCTTCGGCCGTTTCCGCTGGGACGCGGGAGAACGCCGCGACCAGGCGGTTCAGCCCGGCCTTCTCGCGGGCGAGGAGCCGGTTCAGGGCGAACTGGAGGCCGCCCGAGACGGGGAGCACGGTGTTGAGGCTCTGCTCCAACTGCCGAGCGATCTTGGCGGCAAGGTCGTGCCTCCGGCTCAGGATTTCCGGCTGCTGGTCGATGCGGGCTAGCACCCCGATCGCGTTGCGCGCGCGCGACCGCCCGCGGGTGACCTGCCCGAAGTCGTCTAGGAAGTCGCGGTCAGTGACGCGGGCGACCGCGTCAGTCAGGTAGATGACGGCGTCGGCCCGGCTGTCCAGCTCCTGGGTCTCCAGGTCGTGCCGGTGGCGGAGCTGGTTATAGAGGTTCATGTACTCCGCGGTCCGGTCCTGGTGGGTGTCCACTACCGCGCCGAGGCCGGGGGTGTCCACGAGGACCGCCTGCTCCAGGAAGCGGTTGGGCAGGCGGTACTCCAGGTGGTGGATGCCCTCGGCCCGGCGGAGGGTTTCCAGGTCGTTGCCCTGGAGGCGGTCGAGGAAGTCGCGGCTCACGTCCTCCGTCTGACCGCTGCGCCAGTAACAACGGACGGGCCGGGCCGGGTCCGGGATTCCGTAGCGGAAGTAGTTGATCGTCGCGGTCGTCTCGGTGGCGCCGACCTTCGCGAGTTCGTCTTCGGCGCCCAGCAGGGCGTTGATGAACGTGCTCTTGCCGGCCTTGACCCGGCCGACGACGGCCACCTCGCAGGGCTGCTCCACCTGCCCGGCGAGCCGCTCCATTTGGAGGGCCGCCTCGCCGGGCGCGCCCGACTGGCGCATGCCCTCGGCCGTGCCCCGCAGGAGGTAGCAAAGCCGTTCCTGCACGTCTCTCACGGGGAACCCCTCCGGTGGAGTCCGCCCACCGCGGCGAGTCGCGCCGCGGCCGGCGATCGGTCAGGCGCGGTACTCGATCCCCTCGACCCGGCGCTTCAGCGAGGCGAGTTCGCTCTCGTACTGGTCGTCGTGGAGGACGTGGCCGGGGCGGGGAGCCCGTCCGCGCTCCCGGCGCCGCGCCGCCCTCCGCTCGGTGTTGGGCAGGGTGTTCTCGACAAGGGTGTGGAGCTTCCTCAGGTTGTTCGCCGAGTCGATCAGGGAGCGGTAGCGCTCCCAGCCGCAGACGGCGGTGAGCAGTTCCTCCTCTTTGTCGAGGAGTTCTCGCCAGACCTCGCTGTCGGACGCGGGGCCGTCGAGGTCCACCGTCGCCGCCGCGAAGCGCCTCTTGAACCGCGCCAGTTCTTCGCGGAGCCGCGCGCCCTTGTCCTCGGCCGGCTGGGCCGCCGGCCGCTGGGGCGCCGTGGGCGGTGGGCTGGTGTTGTCCGCGAACGAGAGGGGGCACCCGCAGTGGGGGCAGGACGTCGCCAGCGTCGAGACGTTCTTCCCGCACTCTGTGCAGAGGACCAGTGCCATGGGGGACTCATTTTACGCGAGACTGTGGGACGGATTCGAGGCGCGCTCTAGCGGTTCAACGGGTACCCGCACCCCGGGCACTTTGGCGCGCCCGGTGAGACTCCGTTGTTGCACTCGGGGCAAACTCGTTTCTGCGCCCCGCGCATCGGGTAGCCACACTCCGAACAGCGGACCGCCGTCGCGGAGACTTGGGAGGCGCACTCGGGGCAGGTGAGGGGCGCCCCCTGTTTGCCCGGTGCGGGTTGCGTCTGGGGCTTCGGTTCGTCGCGGACGCCCCACAGCGCCTGCCCGTGGTAGGCCGCGCCCAGGGCAACGGCCACATCCTGCTGCTGCCAGCGCTCGGGCTCGGCCGGGAGGCCCGCGCTCTTCGCCAGCAGTTGGCGGACGAGCGGGACGCGGGACGCGCCGCCGATGAGCACGACGGTGCCGACCGGGTAGCCCTGGTCGCGGGCCTCCTCCACGGCCGCCCGCGTCAGGCGGACGGTCTCCTGGACGTGCCGGGCGATGAGACCCTCGAACGTCGCGCGGTCAAGGGTGTGTTTGAACCGCACCCCGCCCGGCAGGAAGGAGGAGAACTCGCATCGCTCGCGACTCGTGAGGCTCTCCTTGCGCTGCCGGCAGAGGCGGAGGAACTGCAGGTCGGTCCTCTCCTCACCGCTGATGGTGCGGTTCAGGGTACTCCGGGCCAGTTCGTCGCAGTGGTCGTAGATGGCGTGGTCGAAGTCGTCGCCGCCGCAGTTCCGCAGCCCTTTCGGGGGGAATGCCAGCCGGAAGCCGTCGTCCTCGCGCGCCAGCACGGCCAGATCGAACGTGCCGCCGCCCAAGTCGTAGACGAGGACGTGCCCCTCCACCTTCAGGCCGGCGCGCGTGTAAGCCAGTGCGGCCGCGACCGGTTCCTCGAGCAGCTCGACCGTGCGGAACCCGGCGCGGGCCGCAGCTTCGGTCAGCGTCTTGCGCTCCGCCTCCGTGAAAGCGGCCGGGCAGGTCAGGACGGCCCGCTCGACCGGCTCCTTGAAGTGACCGGCTTCCGCGTCCTGCTTAAGCTGCTTGATCACCTCCGACGCCACCTCCAGCGGGGTGACCGTCCGCAGATCCGGCAGCGCGAGCCGCATGGACTTCGCCAGGTGCCGCTTGATGCCGACGAACACCCGGCTTCGCTCCTCCTCGTCCTCCAGCATGTTCTCGGCGGGTGTGCCGACCAGCACGGAGTCGGGGCCGAAGTAAGCCACCGAAGGGGTCTTGTCCTCGCCCTCGGCGTTCTTGATGACCTCGGCCTGCCGCGCGCGCGGGTTGAACCAGGCCGTCGTGCTCTTCGACGTACCGAAGTCGATGCCCAGGAACGGCGGAGTCACGGTCATGGCTGTGCCTCGCACTCCCACGGGGCTACTTCGTTTGAACCGCGCCCGGCGCGGTTCGGTTCCCGAGAAACACGTTGTTGCCGCCTTCACGCCGGGTTCGCTCCCGGCGGCGGGGGAGGTTGCTGGGCTCCCCCCGCGGCCTGGTCGAGCGCCTTGAGCTTCTCCGCCAGTTCGTTCAGGCCCTGCCCCGCCGTCTTCCAGGCCATCATCTTCAGGCGGACCCGCTCGGCCTCGGCCTTGCGGTCCTGCTCCGAGAGTTCCGCCTCGCGCTTGAGCCGGGCGATCTCGGCTTCGGTGTCGGCCGCCTTGGTCCTGGTCAACCGCTCGACCTGGTCCTCGGCGATCCGCTCCAGTTCGCTGAAGTACTCGTCGACGGGGCCGAAGGTGCCGGCGGCCATGTTGACTTCGAGGAAGTGCTGCCGCGTCTTCTGGCACACCTCGGTAACGTGCCGGGCGACCTCCTGTTTGGCCGCCTTGAGCTGGTTGAGGTTGGCGGTCTTGTTCCCGCGGACGGTCGCCCACACCGCGGCGATGAAGCCGGCCGCGGCGGCCAGCGGCGCGACCAGGGGCAGGCTGATGGCGCCCAGGGCCACCAGCAGGCCACCCCCGACCGAGCCGGTCAGCCCGCCAGCCCAGAGGCCGGTAGCGAAGTCAAAGCGGGCGCTCTTGATCTTGGAGTACCAGTCGCGCGCGATCTGCGGCGACGCGCCGCCGGCCGGGAGCCCCTCGACCGGAGCGCCCCGGTCCGGCGCGGTCACGTCCTCGGCGTCCTTCAGGAGCGGAGCCAGTAGCTGGAGGCACTGGCTCCACGACCGCCCGGAGATCTCCCGCCACGCCCGCATGGCCCGCGCGCCGGCGTCGCTGGAAATGCGGTCCGCGACCGCGCGGAGCGCTTCCGGGGAGTCGGCCGCGGTGATGGAGTTTTGCAGCAACGTTTCGAGTTCGCCGCCCCGTGAGAGGAACTGGGAGATCTGGGCCTTGCCCAGTGAGGCGAGCCGCTTGACGCCCTCCCGCAGCTCGCGCCGCTTCCGCCCCCGGTCGCCCCAGTCGTTCAGAAAGGTGTCCTTACGCTCGGCGAGCTGTCGCTGGAACGCATCCCGCTTCTGCTTGGACTCGCTGACGAGGGTCTTGTGGCGCTCCTCGAGGAGCCGGACACCGTATGCGTGAAACTCCGTGGCGAGGATCAAGAGTTCCGCCGCCCGCGTCCAGCCGGCCGCGCGGAACAGGAACGATTTCAGCGCCGGCGCCAGTTCGCGGTGCTTGCTGGCGATCTCGAAATCCTCGTCGCCCTTCGTCACGGACGCGGTGAGCAACTGGCTGGAGATCGGCCAGACGCGCGCGTCCAGCAGGCGGTCGCCGAACCGCTCCCGGAGGATCTCCTGGTTGCGCGCCCGCACCCCCTGCCACTCCTTGCCGCGGAAGAGGTCGAACTTGGTCTGGATGAAGAAGACGTTCCGCGTCGCACCCAGGATCGTCTCCAGGTACTCCAGCTCCGCCTCGATGATCGGCCGGCTGGAATCGAGGACGAAGACGACGGAGTCCGCCTCGGGGATGAAGCGGTGCGTGATCTCGGCGTGGAGTTCGTAGAGGCCGCCGAGCCCGGGCGTGTCGAGGATGCTGACCCCGGGCGGCAGGAACCGCACCGGCACGTCGACCTCGAGCCACCGGATGATCTGGTTGAGGCCGGGGGTGCCCCCTGCGTCGGCCACGACCTGCGAGCCGTACAGCGGCAAATCCTTCCGGTCGACTGACTTCTCGCTGCCGTCCTCGAAGCGGAGCCGGTAGGCTTCTTGCGCGGCCCGGCTGACGCGGAAGACCTGCGAGGTCGCCACGTCCACGTCGGTCGGCAGAATCTTCTGCCCGATCAGGGCGTTGATGAAGCTGCTCTTGCCGCGCTTCACCTCGCCGACGACCAGCACCTGGTAGGCGTTGGAGTCGAGCCGGCGGCGGCAGACCGCCAGTGCGTCGGGCGGGGAGCCGAGCTGGTACTCCGCGGCGCGGGCGAGCAGCCCGTCGACGGCCGTGAGGACGCCCAGCCGCAACTGGTCCATGCGCTCCTGGAGATCGCTCATCCCTCTCGCCTCGGCCCGGTTGGGGGAACGGTTGACGCTTCAAAAGTCGGGTAGCTCGCACGGGGCTCACGAGCCGAAGCTCGCGTCGTGGTCGTCGTGGTCGTCTTCGTGGCCCGGATGCCAGTCGTGGTGGTCGTGATCATCGTGGTGGTCGTGGTCGTGGTCCGCGGAGTCGTGGTGGTCGTGGACGTCCGGGCCGGCGCTGTGGTCGTCGGAGTGGTGGGCGCCCAGGCAGAAGTCGAACAGGTAGCTCTCCCAGACCTCGTGGTGGTGGCCGAATAGGTCGAGGAAGTGCTCGTAGAGCATGTCAGCGATGGAGGGGATGTGCCCCGTCGAGTAGTCGAAGTGCTGCATCTCGGGCAGGTGCGGCGGGGCCGGCTCCTGGGTGGCGACCATGTAGAAGTGGCTCCCCTGCCAGGCGTGCAGGAACTGCTCGAGCGGGTAGCTCGCCACCGCCTGGCCGTCGCCCGGGTCGCTGACGACGACCTTGACGTGGTAGGGGTCGGTGGTGTCGATGCCCGAGACCACCACCGCATGGTCCGCGGCGCCGGATAGCCCGAAGTGGTCGTGGAGGTCGGTCAGCAGCGAGTCCATCGTCGGGTTGTGGCCCCAGAGCTGGCCGGGCTCGACCCCGATGATGACCTTGTGCCCCTGGGCCAGCTCATTGGCGAGGTGGAACACTGACGCGTCGGTGAAGCGGTTCACGGCGATCCCGTGCAGCTCCAGGAGGTTGCCGACGTCCTGCATGGGCGTGCCGCTGCCGGGGGTGTACCAGCCGTGCTCGATGGCTTCGTTCACCAACACCTTCTCGGGGATGTCCGCCCCGGTGAACTGCTGGAGGATGTACTCCTGGCAGCGGATCGCGCAGGTGTCCTCGTAGCTTTGTTGGCCGTCCCAGTGGACACGGTCCTGCTCGGGGGTGCCGAAGTGCGGGTCGGCCTTCTCGACCGGCGTGTGCGCGGGGATCAAATCCTCGAAGGGCGAGTGCCATCCGGCGTCGTGGGAGTCGGCGCGGGCGCCGAGGTGGTCGTCCGCGTGGTCGCCGGGGGGGGGGGCCGGCCCGTCGTGATGGTGGGGCGACAGCAGCGCCACGGCGTCCAACAGGCCCAGCCCGAAGAACCCCGCGGCCGTGCCCAGGCCCAGCATCCCCACCTGCCGGCGCAGGTGCTTCAGCTCGCCGGCCGTCTCGGACCGCGAGGACCGCTGCTTCAGCCAGCGGTCCAGTTCCGTCGCGACGTCGCTCATGTTGGCGAAGCGGTCGGAGGGCCGCTTCGCCATCATCCGCAGGCAGATCGTCTGCAGTTGGCGGTCGAGGCCGGGCCGCAGTTGCGACGGGGGCCGCGGGGTGCGGTTCTGAATCTGGGTCAGGATCTGGGTCAGCGTGCCCTGGAACGGCCGCCGCTCGGTCAGCAGCTCGTAGAACGTCGCGCCCAGGCTGTAGATGTCGGTCGAGTGGGTGAGGCTCTCCGGGTCGCCCTCCACCTGCTCCGGGGACATGTAGGCTGGGGTGCCGGCGATCTTGCCGGCGGTGGTGAGCGCCCCGGCCGCGTGCCGATGGGCCAGGCCGAAGTCCATCACCACCGGCGTACCCGCGTCGTCGATCATGATGTTGGCGGGCTTGACGTCGCCGTGGACGATGCCGGCCTGGTGGGCGGAGTGCAGGGCCAGCGCGACCGTCCGCACCAGCGCGGCTGCCTCCTCTTCGGGCATCAGGCTCTCGGGAGTGATCAGCGCCGAGAGCGGCTGCCCGCTGATGTAGGCCATGCTGAAGAACGGCTGGCCGTCCTGGACACCGGCGTCGTGGACGGTGCAGATGTTGGGGTGACGGACGTTCATCCGGGCCTCGCGGATGAACCGCTCCGTCCACTTCGGCTCCCGCTCCTGGCCACCCAGTTGGGGGATCTTCAGGGCCACGTCGCGGTCGAGGTGGGTGTCGTGGGCCAGGTACACGCTCCCCATGCCGCCGCGGCCCAGTCGCCGGATCACCCGGTAGCGACCGAAGGGAAAGGGGAACTCCTTCCCGTCCCAGGCGTCGCTCGCGGTGCTCCGGTACGACGCGGTGGACGCGGGCACCTTGTGCTCGGGAGTGTCGCGGAGGGGCGGCCCGGCCATCCGCTCGATCTGATCCATCGCCTCGAAGTACTGCTCTAGGCCGCGGGCGCAGCTCGGGTGCTCCTTGACGAACCGTGCTCGGTCCACCGCCTCGCCGCCGTCCACCCGCCCCAGGTACTGGGCGATCGCGTGCTCGAGCCGGAGGTCTTCCGCCGGGTCGGGGTTGCTGGGCTTATTCACTTGGCCCCCTGGTTCGCGGCCGAAAGCTTCTCCCGCAGTGCCTGGAGCCCCCGCTTGAGGAGCCCAGCCACCGAGGGCTCGGAGCGGCCCATGCGGTCGGCGACCTCCGCCAGCGACAGCCCCTCCAGGTGCTTCAGCCGGACGGCCTCGCGCTGGTCGTCGGGGAGTTCTTCGAGCGCGCTGGCGAGCACCGCGGCCTCCTCGCTCGCCATGACGCGGCCGCTGGGCGATGGCTCGCTCGGCTCCGCGAGTCGCCCCTCCGCACCCAACTCCAGTCGCTGCTCCCGGTTCAGCGCCCGCTGGGCCGCGAGGACGTGCTCCCGCACGGCGTCCTGGACGTTCCGCTGGTGGATCTGCCGGAGCCACAAGTTGAACTCCGGGAGCCCCTTGCCCTTGAACTTCTTGAAGTTCCTAACGGCCGAGAGGCACGTTTGTTGGATCAGGTCGGAGGCGTCGAGGCGCGCGTCCAGTTTGCCGCCGATCTCGCGCTGCGCGAGGACGCGGAGGTAGCCGCGGTAGGTCATGAGCAATTGCCCCAGTGCCTTCTGGTCGCCGCCGAGTGCTTGGGTCAGCAACTGCTTCATCAGCGTGCCCGTGTCAGCCGACTCCGCCATGACCGCCTCCCCCCCGCTGTAGGCGTAGCCCCGGCCAACTCGGGGCGCGCATTCCGCACTTTTTTCGATTCGCGATGTGGCCGGCGTCCCCGCCGTCGGTGAACGACCCCCACCGCGGTTGAATTCGATGCTCCAGTTGTTGGTCCAGTACGAATGAAATTATCTCGCCGCGCGGGTGTGACGCAAGCGACTCGGTTGAAAAAACGCTCGTCCGCAATTCGCCACCGCAAACCAGCCTTGCCGAACTCTAACCCGGGAAAGTCCGGCGAATTAGAGCTGGGCCCGTCTCCCACGTTCCAAAGATACTTGGGCGACCGGAAGTAGCTCGCTACGGGTTTCGATGCAGAATCGCGGCGGTGCGGACCGGAAAGTCGAAAAAAGCCGCGCCCCAAAAACGCACCGACTCCGCCCGTCTTGGTGCGGAGGGTGATCGCTCTCACCACCCCACGTCAGAAAAAAGAGAGCAACCATGTCGTAAACAGTTCAGAGGAATCCAACATGCCCGCGACGTTGATCCCGGCCCTCGCTGCCAACAAGCATTCGTTCACGCACGATCGTGGCGTTGAGGCGACGACCGCAACGCAGGCGTCTCAACACGCCCATGCGTCCTACCCGGCCGTGCTGCGGTACGACCGCCGGGACCGGCAGGCTTACGTACTCACGACGGACCCCGACCGGGGGGGGCAGGTCGCCGACTTAGCCGCCGCGTACGGCCTGAGCGTGCAGACCCTGTTTCCGAAAGACGGGCTCCCCAGCGAGGCGGCCGTGCTGTTCGTCGCCTTGGACGAGTTGCTCCTCGACGCCCACGGGCGCCGGCGGTACCTCGGCGAGTTTCGGCAACTGGAGTTACCGTACCCAGTCGTCGTCTTGAGTTACGACTTCCAGCTCGAACCGGTGACGACCGAACGGCCGGGCCTCATCCTCACCGCCCGGCTCGGTGATCAGATCTTTTCCGCGCTGGACTACCGCCGCGTCGCCTTGTGTGGTCAGGCGGAGCTCGAACCTGCCGCCTGAGCGGGCGCCCTCATTCACGGTCCGGGTGCGTGTGTCTGTGTCTTGGTTTGTTGTGGCCCAAGCAGTAACGCCTGGGCCACTAAACAGACAGAAACAGCCGGACCGTGGCTGCTGCCAAACTCCGGCGGGGCTGGGAAGCGGAAAGCCGGTAAGGGCAGGGCGAGTTGCCCGCCCATTCCCGCGGGTCGGCGGACGGGCTCGTTGAATGCTGTCGCCCCTTGCTGTACAAGAAACTAAAAACCTGGAACGAACGCAGGTGATTCCGATGCAGAAACTCGAACGCGGTCGCGCTGAGCTTCGGGTTTGCGAAGGGAATAAAATGCCTGAACTTTGCGAACGTAGCAGTCTAAGCCCAATACCGTTCAATAGGCGCCGCAATGAAACCGGCGCAAGGGTCGTCTGGGCAGACGGTTCAGTCGATTTCAGCGTGCGCCCCTCGCGATCAGATGCGAAACGTCGAGCGCCTTGCTTTCAAGGACTTTCTTAACTTGGTCCCGAACTCCGTTGAACGGTATTGAGTCTAAGCCTGCCTGAATCCCAGAACCCGCTTGGGCTCTTTGAACTCTCCATTACGACACTGTTTGACCTGCAGCGGAATGTGGAGGATGGGATGGTCGCCGAATTCTTTCGCGATTACGGTCGATACGAGCAGTTGATGGCGCCGGTGCAACTCGTGTTCTTCATGCTGGGCATGGGTGCGACCCTAACCCCGCGGGACTTCCTGGGCGTCGTGCGGCGGCCGCAAGTGGTACTCGTGGGGGGGGCGTGCCAGTTCGTGCTCTCCCCTCTGATCGCAGTGGCAATCATTAACTTGTTCGACCTCGAACCCGGCATCGCGGTCGGGCTGGTGTTGCTCTCGGCGATGCCCAGCGGCTCGCTCCCCAAGCTCTTCGCCTACATCGGGAAGGGGAACCTGCTGCTCTCCGCGAGTCTGGACTCGTTCGGGACGCTCGCGTCGCTGGTGACCGTGCCGCTGCTCATGAGCCTGTTGGTATCCAACTACTTGCCCGCGGACTTCCAGGTGCCGTTCAGGTTGGTGTTCAAGGAACTGCTGCTGTTTCTGATCCTGCCGCTATCCGTCGGGGCCTGGCTGGGCCAGCGCGTCCCACGGCACCGCCACCAGATTCCGAAGTGGTGCTTCCGCATCGGCGCGGCGATCGTCGTCGCGATGATCATCGGCTCGATCGGCAGCGGCCGCGCCCGTCCCTTCGCGTACGGCTGGCAGGCGCCGGTGGCGGTTATCCTGTTCTGCGTAGCCTCTCAACAGTTGAGCATGCGGCCCTTTCGTCTGCTGGGCTGGCCGCGGGCCAACCGCCTGTCGATTGGCCTGGATGTGACGATGCGGAACATCAACCTGGGCCTGGCGGTGCTGGCGATCATCCGCGAGTCGCTGCTCGAACGTCAACTGGCGCAGGGGCAGGCGTCGCTGGACGACGGGGTGGAGCGAGTGCTGGCCGGCGTCTTCTGGACGATCCTCTTCTACGCGGGAGCCGCGGCGGTAGCCGGCATCCTCGTGGCCCTGCAGTTCCGCTATGCCCCTCCGGAGCCGGCCCTCCGAGGTATGCCGGCTGGCCCGGCACCCCGCGCTGCGACCGAGGTGGCACCGGAGAGCTGATTCTTGCGGCCCAAGAATTGAGCCCTGGTGCCCCGCGGCGCCAAACACGACAGCCCAGAACAGGATTGCCTTTCGGAACCGGTACATCCGATATCCACACCTGAAGGAACCGAGCGTGCAGCTCGCAATCCCCATCACCGGAACGCGCGGCGACGTCCAACCTTATGTTGCCCTTGGGAAGGGGCTGGCCGCGGCCGGGTACGACGTCCGCCTCGTCACACACGACGACTTCGCCGACCTCGTCACCCAGGAGGGGTTGGACTTCGCTCCAATGGGGGGCGATTCGCGGGCGCTGCACGCGGAGTACCGGGTGCGCAGGATGATGAAGGCCGGGAGCAACCCCTTCACCTACCTGCGCGAGTTCGCCCGCCTCCGGGCTCCGATCATGACCCGGCTGATGGTCGAGGGGCTATCCGCGTGCCGTGGTGCCGACCTGATCCTCGTAGCCCCGACGGCCCCGCTGGTGGCGATCTCGATCGCCGAGAAGCTCCGCGTCCCCGTCTGCGGGACCGCGTACCTGCCGAACTGCCCGAGCCGGCACCTGGCGAGTTGTTTCGTCCCCGAGTTGCCCGCGTGGGTGCCCGGCCGCTCCTTCTACAACCTCGCCAGCTCGGTCTTCATCGCCGCCAACCTTTGGCGGCTGCTCCGCGCCTCGATCAACCGCGCGCGGCGCGAAGCACTCGGCCTCCCGCCGTTCGGTTTGCTCGGCCCGCCGCTGCGCCGGTGGCTCCACGAGATGCCGACCCTGCACGGGTACAGCTCCCGGATCGTGCCCCGGCCGCGGGACTGGCCGGACAACCAGTACCTGACGGGCTTCTGGTTCCTAGAGAACCAGGGGTGGCGCCCACCGCCGGCGCTGGAGCGGTTTTTGAGCGACGGGCCTGCGCCCGTGTACGTCGGCTTCGGCAGCATGCAGAATCGGGACGCCGTGGCGTTCACGCAGTTGGTCGCCCGGGCGCTCAAGCGGGCGGGGCTCCGCGGCATCCTGGCGACGGGCTGGGGCGCGCTCAGCGAGTTGAGCGCGCCGGACCGGGTCCTCGCGGTCCGCGACGTGCCGCACAGCTGGCTGTTCCCGCGGGTCTCCGCGGTCGTCCACCACGGGGGAGTCGGTACCACCGCGGCCGGGCTCCGCGCCGGAGTGCCGTCGCTGCTGGTGCCCTTCTTCGGCGACCAGTTCTTCTGGGGGCGCCGCGTGTTCGAACTGGGTGCCGGCCCGCGGGCGATCCCCCGGAACGAACTGACGACCGAGCGCCTCGTTGACGGGCTGAAGAGTTGCGTCGGCCGCGACGACCTCCGCGAGCAGGCACGCCGCCTGGGCGAGGAGATCCGCTCGGAGGACGGCATTAGCCGGGCGGTGGACGCCGTGGGCGAGATCGTCCGCCGGTCGAAGCGCTTGTCGTCGGGCAACGGGTTCTGGGCGTGACCGCCGGGGGGAGTCGCCGTGGACAACATTCCCTACATGACGCCGCCGCGCTGGTGGGAGCCGCGCCCCAGCCGGGTGTTCTTGTGGCTTGCCGGCCCCTACCGCCGGCTCCGGCGGCGGTTCTGGGAGCGCCTCTCGCGCGTCGAGGTCCAGGGTTTGGAGCACGTCCGCGGGGCGCTCCGCCAGGGGTGCGGGGTGCTGGTCGTGTGCAACCACGCGGCCCACTCCGACCCGCTGGTGCTCCTGAAGGCGAGCGAACTGCTGCGGAACTACTTCTACTTCATCGCCAACTGGCAGTCGTTCCACCTGCGGCCCTGGATCGGCCAGCGGGTGCTCCAGTGGCACGCGTGCTTCAGCATCGACCGCGAGGGGGCGGACGAGGCCGCCTACGAACAGGCCGTGGGCGTGCTCCGGGCGGGCGGGCACCCGCTGGTGGTGTTCGCCGAGGGGCACGTCAACCACCACTACCAGCGGGTCGCCCCGTTCCGGGCCGGTGCGTCGCTGTTCGCGCAGGCCGCCGCGCGGAGCGAGGGGCGGCCCGTCGTGTGGGTGCCCGCCGCCGTCACCTACCGCTACAAGCGGGAGCCGCTGCCCGAGCTTTCGCGACTCCTCTCACTGATGGAGGAAAAGCTGGGCTGGCCGCCGGAATCGCACCTGCCGCTGGCGGGTCGCGTCCGGCGGGTCGGCGAGGGCGTTCTGGAATTGCGGGAGAAGCAGTACGGCGGGCTCGCGCATCCCGGCCCGTACGGTGAGCGGGCGGCCGCCGTGTTCCAGGCGATCCTCGGACGCCTGGAATCCGACCGCGGACTCAATCCCGGCCGCCTAGACGTGCCCGGGCGCGTCGCCCAGCTCCGCCGCCGGGCGGTGCAGCAGAAGGCACTTGCGCCCTCAGATCAGGCGGCCGTCGAGGACGCGGAGCGCCAGTTGCGAGACCTTCAGGTGGTCGCCCAGCTCCACAGCTACCGGCACGACTACGACAAAGACGAAGCCACCTTCGAGCACCTGGCGGAGATCGTGGACAAACTCGAGGAGGACGTCTTGGGCGCCGTCACCGCCGCCACGCGGGGGCGCCGGTGCGCGTACCTCCGCTTCGGGCCGCCGGTGCCCGTGTACCCTGAGGGCACCGAGAGCCCGCGCCGGCTCACCGCTACGATGCGCGACCGGGTCCAGGAACTGCTCGACGGGCTGATCTCGGACTACGGGCCGTGGAAGACGTTCCCGTGGGGCGGGGCGTAGTTCAACGACTCCGCGACCCGGCGACTGGCTGCGCGAGCGGCGTGGAACGTCTACCAAGGGAAACATCATCGCGGAGGTTCTCATGGACGGTCACACCGAGTCGGTTTGTCAGCAGCCCGCGGCCGTGCCCCAGCCGCGAAGTTGGGCAATCGGCTTGCAGAATATCCGTTTGATGGCTGCGCTGTCTTTATCGTGTGTTGGGAGTTTTACGTGTGTAGGATGGCAACCTATCCCGTGGTCTACATCATACCCAGTCGGTCGGGGACGCCGGCAACACGGCCAGTCCCCAGATCAGCCCGAGCGTGTCCACCAGCACGTGCCGCTTGCGGCCCGATACCTTCTTGCCCCCGTCGTACCCCTTCGGGCCACCGGCCTCGGTGGTCTTCACCGACGGGGAGTCGATGATCCCGGCGCTCGGGGTCGATTCCCGTCCGTCGCACGCCCGGATCTCGGCCCGGAGCGCGTTGTGCATCTGCTCCCAAACCCCGGCCTCGCGCCACGTGTAGAAGTAGTACGACACCGTCTTCCATGGCGGGAAATCATGCGGGAGCATGCGCCACGAGCACCCGCCCCGGGCCAGGTACAAGACCGCGTTGACGATCTCCCGCCGAGGGTACGTGATCTTCCGCCCGGGGCCTCCGGCTGGTCGGTCGGCGCCCGGGAACAGGTGCCCGATGTTGGACCACTGGAGATCGGTCAGGTCGCTCGGATATGCCGGCCGGGTGGTACTCATACCAGAATGGTATGCATCGACAGATGATCACCACGTGTCCCCATTTCTAGACGGCCTCTTACCCGGACAATCGCCATTGTATATGGACATATATTAATTGTATTTATAGATAAATCGTGTATCCTGTAGTTTTTCCACCCACCGCGCCTCTGGCGCGGAACCACCGGAGCCTCATCGTGAAGCCCAACCAGCTGATCGTCGTCATCCTGCTCGCGTCGCTCCCGCTCGGGGTGATGGTCGGCGTCGGCTTTTACTACCTCCTGTCCACGGGATGGCTCTTCTGGGTCTCGTGGCCGATGCTCTGTTGCTGGGTGTTGGCTTACCTCTTCGGCTCCCACTGGCAGAAAGCCGCGAAACGGCGTGTCGCCGAGGAGCCACCGCCGCTGCACTACACCGACCGCGACCGCCTCGCCTGGAAGACGGTCGAGGAGCGCATTCACGGGGCCGAAAAGGCACCCGACCTGGAGCCGGGTCGTTTGTACCTGTACGTCGATGTCGCCAAGGGATTGGCCGAAGAATTGGCCGCCGTTTACCACCCGAACGCCGCCAACCCCATAGGCAACCTTACGATTCCCGAACTGCTGACCGTCGTGGAACTGGCGGCGCATGATTTGGGTGAACTGAGCCGGACCTATCTGCCCGGTAGCCACTTGATCACCATCGAGCACTTCCGGCAGGTGAAGGCAGCCGCGAAATGGTACCAGTTGGGCAGGCAGGCGCTGTGGGCGGTTTCGGCAGCCGTCGACCCCGTGCAGACCGGCATCCGCTACGCCGCAACACAAACGGGGCTTCGCAAGCCGAGCCGGTTGTTCAAGGAGAACGTCGTCCTCTGGCTCCACGTCAACTTCATCCGGCAGATGGGGCACTACTTCATCGAGCTTTACAGCGGTCGGCTCAAAATCGGCGCGACGCGCTACCGCGAACTGATGGCTGGGCAACGCGAGTCGCAACCGAGCGGCGCGGGAGTGAACGCGGGAGTCGGGTCCGACCGCGGCGCGGAGCCGCGGACGGTGACGATCGCCTTCCTCGGGCAGGTCCAGGCCGGGAAGTCCAGGGTCATTCACGCGCTGCTCGGCGAGCGCCGGCCCCTCACCGAGGTGACCTTGGCGGCAGACGGCGTGAACCGGTACGAACTCCATGCCACCGGCTGGCCCGCGGAGTTGGATTTGCTCGAGGTGACCGGTTACGGACGGGGCGGTCTGCCCACCGACCAGTTTGACACGGCGCTCGAGGTAGCTCTCGCGGCCGACGCGGTTTGCTTGACCATCGATGGGCGGCAGCCGGCACGCGACGCAGACATCCAATTGCTGCGGCGACTCCGCGAATGGTTTTCGACCCGGCCTGATTTGAAGATGCCGCCGATCCTCGTCGTCCTGACGCACACCGACCTCCTCCCGCCGGCGACGGAATGGTCGCCGCCGTACGACTGGCGTCGCCCTACGAAGCCGAAGGAAAAGGCGATCGCCGAAGCGGTGACCATCGTCCGCGAGCAATTCGGACCGGTGGCCGCGTTCGCGCCGGTCTGCACGGCCGAAGGAAAGACTCACGGCGTTCAAGAGGAACTCTTGCCGCAACTGAGCGAGTTGTTGGGAGAGGCCCGAGCCGTGGCGTTCTTGCGCTGCCTGGGCGAACAGAAAAGCCCGCGCGTCGTCGATCAGTTGCTTGCCGTGGGCAAGCAACTGTTGTTGAAGGCGATTACCGGGCGTTGACGCCTACAAGCCCGGTCTCGGTGTGCGGCCCTGAAAGGAAAGGCGGTCGAAAGTGGACCTGAAAGGAAAGAAGCCGCCGGCGTCGGGGAGGCGGTTCCGTGCCATCGTCCGGCGGGGGGGGCTCGCCCTCGGGACGGTCCCCGCGGTGCTGCTGCTGCTCAAGCCGTTCCGCTTCCTCCGCGCCGTATATCCGGCCTGGATCCGCAGGTTCACGGACGCGTGGAGCGCGGAGATGCTGCGCGTCTACATCTTCTCGCTGGGCGGCCGCGTCTACATCGACCAACCGGCGTGCCTCGAAGCGCCGGCGGACTTCGCCCCGCGCGTCGAGGCACCACCAGAGTATCGGCTGTCGGACGATCAGGTGCGCTCGTTCTACGAGAATGGTTTCCTCGGTCCGTTCACTCTGTGCCCGCCGGAAGAGATGGCTGCCCTCCGCGAGGAAGTCCTGCGTGACATGGAGCGGCCGTCCAGGGTTTACGGCTTTCGCACCGGCCGCGACCGGCACCTGGACTGCGAGTCGGTCTACCGGCTCGCTTGCCGGTGCGCTCTCACGGAACGCCTGGCGCAGTTGATGGGACCGAACCTCCTCATGTGGCGGTCGCAGGTGTTCATCAAGCCGCCCGGTGCCCCGGCGGTCGCGTGGCACCAGGCGAGCACCTACCTCTTGGAACACGTCTATCGGCCGGCGCTTTACCCGCCCGACCTGAACGTCCTGTTCCAGTTGGGAGTCTGGGTGGCTTTCGATGACGTGGATCTCGCCAATGGGTGCCTCCAGTTCGTCCCAGGCTCGCACCGGCGCATCAACACCATCCGGTTGGTGAGCAACCGGGGCGGCTTCGGTGCTGCCAGCTTCGAATTCGATTGCCCCATCGACCCGGAGAAAGTGGTGAGC
Source organism: Gemmata algarum (assembly GCF_034097035.1). Lineage (NCBI taxonomy): Bacteria > Pseudomonadati > Planctomycetota > Planctomycetia > Gemmatales > Gemmataceae > Gemmata > Gemmata algarum. The sequence continues at coordinate 3,496 of NZ_JAXBLV010000250.1, read as the reverse complement.
ATGGAGATGAAGGCCGGTCAGTTTGTCATTTTCACGGAACAGACCGCCCACGGGTCGCCGCCCAACCGATCGAGCCGACTCCGCCGGGGGATGGCCTTTCGCGTCATCCCGCCCGAGGTGGTGGCCTACGGCGACGCGCCCGTCCACCGCGTGAGCTACCTCAACGAGACGTACGACCTGACGCGCTGGGGCACCGTCGTACTGAGGGGCAACGACACGGCGGGGCTTAACCGCGAGTTCGTTCCCTTCCCGCCGGGAGACAAGGTCGATCCCCAAGTACATGGCTAACGACATGGCAGGAACGGGCCGAACTGCTTTCATCTTAGCCGAATAGATAATATCTATCTAGTTGACAATCGATAGATCATTTCGACGGCGTGGGGTACATTTCTCGCACCAGCGGGTCGAACAAGTGGTGTACGACGCGTTCATCGCCGAAAGCCCGCGGGGGGGGGGGGGGCGCACCGGCCGGGCGTCAATGAGGAGGTACTTCAGCGGATCGAAGAGTCTGCCCTCGCCATCGGCCTCGTGGCGGAACCATTGTTCGTGGAAGACACCGGACACTTCGACTGCATCTTCGGACTTCCGGTTCTGCACGACGGTGCAGCCCCGGACGATCGTCTTCCACGCCCCCAAGGACGAACTGTTCGACCTGAGGCACAGCGTCAAGTTGCTGGCGGACAACCTGCTCCCTGCGGGGAACCCCGACGCCTCGTTCATGGCCGCTGTCGTGGCCGAACTCGGCCGGCGCGGGTTCGCCGCCGAAGGCCGGCTCGTAAAGGTCGGGGCCGACCACCAGATGGACGCCCCCGAGGTTCTCCGGGCTCTAGTCGATGCGGTGAGCCTGCTTTGCGGGGCTGAAGGCGCGGTGAAGCCGTGATGGGCGGCCTGCGGCTAGTCGCGGAATGGGTAGCTGTACTCTCGTATGGCCGCGGCCCAGCGCCGCGAGATTTGCACCCGCACCTCCGGGGGCAATAGGCCGAAGCGGTTCGTCCGGTACTCGGCGCGGGTCTGGAAGTACCGCTCGACGCACGGCCGCACGGCCTCGAAGTCGCCCAGGCCGAGTTCCCCGTAGAGCCGGCTCATCTCGCCGGGAGGGTCGCGGAGCAGGTCTTCGTAGCGCAGCGCGTGGAACTGCCCCGCGGGGATTAGCTTCTTGCCCTCCTCCAGGCGCTCGTGGAAATGGCTGAACGTCGCGAGCACGTACTCCTCCAGCCCGGCGAAGTGCGGGGTCTGGAGCCCGTGCGCCGCGTAGAGCGTCTTCCACAAGTTGACCGTGGACGGGAACACCTCGTAGGGGTCCCGCACGATCAGAGCGAACCGCGCGCCGGGGAAGAGCTTGAGGAGCGTCGGGATGCGGCAACTGTGCGTCGGCGACTTGAGGACCAGCCGGCGCGGGTCCCGGACGGTCAACTGCCGCAGGAACCTCAGAAACGCCCGCTCCCAGCGCGCGGGGGCGCCGGGCGGCATCCCTACGAGGTCGTAGGCGTCCTCGTCCTGCGGGGGCTGGTTGGGGAAGCCGAGGGTCAGGTACGGCGACGGCTGCCCGACCATGCACAGGGCGAACTCGTCCTCTTGGGGCTTGCCCCAGCCGTTCTCCATGCCGTCCATCGGGCGGCGCGACGGCATGAGCCACCAGAGGAGGCGTGTCAGCCACTTCTCCGTCAGCAGGAAGTGGTGCGGCGCGCCGCACTGGTAGGTGTTGGGGAAGTTGTGGCGGGGGTCGAGGTTCAGCAGCTCGTGGAGCAGGGTCGTGCCGGACCGCCAGTGGCCCAGCACGAACAGGGGGGCGTGCCGGATCGGCGTCCTGCGGACGCGGCCGCCGAACCAGACATCCTGCACCACACCCAGGACGGAGTTGACGACGCTAGCCGCGCTGGCGGCGGCGAGGACGTGGTAGTAGGGCAATTCGACCGCGAACCGGTTGCGGACCAAGAGCCGCGCCCACGCCCGGGCGCTGAAGCCCAGCCACATCCGCGGCATCCGCCGCTCTTGGGGCCGGGCACGTTCGGACTCGGGCGCTGCCACGGACGAACTCCTCGCCGATTCCGCCCCCGCGGGCGGCGACCATTCCGATACGGAGGTTCGATGGAAACCGGCTCCCGCCTGCGCCCGCACCCCGCGAGGCGCATCGAACAGCTCAGGCACTACGGTTCCTTCTCCCTGGCGTACTCGACGCTGCAAGCCGGGCTCAAGTATTACGAAACCGATGACGGTTACCTTGCCTACGCGATGTACCTGGGGGCGCCGTTCGTGCTCGCCGACCCTGTGGCCCCCACCCCCGTCTGGCCGCAACTGGTCGGGCGGTTTCTTAAAGAATACCCGCACAGTTGCTTCTGCCAAGTCTCAAGGCCGATGGCGGCGCTGCTCGTGCGGCACGGCTACGCGGTGAACGAGTTCGGGACCGACTTCCAGCTCCAAATCCCCACCTACACGTTCTCGGGCACGAACAAATTCCACATCCGCTACGCGGAGCGGGTGTTGCCCCGGAGCGGCTTCCGCATTGCCGAACTGCCCGAGGCGGTCGTCTGCTGGGCGAGCGTGAGGAGGGTTTCCGACCACTGGAAACTGGGTAGGAGGAACCAGACCCGCGAGACGACATTCCTGTCCCGGCCCATCGTCTTCGCCGAGGAGGCCGACACGCGGAAGTTCTTCGTTTTCGGCCCCGAGGGCGTCGTGGCCTTCGTCTTCTTCGACCCGATCTACCGAGCGGGTGAGGTGGTCGGCTACCTCTCGAACGCCAAGCGGTACTTGGATACCGCCCCAGAGGGCTTCGACTACGCCGTCACCAAGTTCGCCTTGGAGGTCTTCCGCCGCGAGGGGAAGACGTTGCTGCACTTGGGGGCGGCGCCTTTCCATGGGGTGACGGATTGCGAGTTCCCCGCCAACCCCGTAATCAGTTGGCTCTCCCGATTCCTCTACCCTCGCAAGTGGCTTTACAACTTCAAGGGGATCGCCGAGCACAAGGTCCGCTACCGCGGCGAGGCGGAGAAGATCTACATCGCCACCCGCAAGCAGTTCCCTGTGATCGAACTGATACGCCTGGCGCGAGTCTGCAACGCGCTGTAGGTTGTTCATGGTTGGGCTTGATCTGTTAATCCACCGAGCGGGTAGTGCTCGCCGAGCGTCATTGAAACCCGGGTAGACGTTAGCGGGGCGCACGGTGTTGGGCTCAGTCCTTCCCTCCTTGAACCGTCCAAAATGGCCAACACCGGGGGTGACTTGCTCGTCCCCACTTGCGGCCATTTTGGACGGTCTCCGCGACCAGCCTCACGTACGGCGGGGGTGACCGGTCTGCCGGCCGGAGCCGATGTAGGCTAGCGTCACCCGGCGGTCTCGGTCCGGCACTTGGCCGCGAGCTTCGCAGTGGTAATGGTCTTCGGTAATCCGGCCGGGATTCCCAGGGGCGGCAGCACCTTGACGATCAACTCCTGGAGTATCGGGTCTTTGTCCCACAGCAGCGGGTGCAGGTCTAGGTAGTCTTCGGGGGACGATA
>NZ_JAXBLV010000025.1:0-11869 GCF_034097035.1 Gemmata algarum | reverse complement strand
GCAGCGCGATCACCTGGCGCGGGAACCGCACGGCCCCACGGGTCGCCCGCTCCAGCCGTTCCCGCGCGCGGCGGAGCACATGGGCCAGGCACTGCTGGTGGATCGCCCCCTCGAATCGCTCGTACGAGGCGAACCCGTCGTGGCTCAGGACGCCCGACCCGTCCGCCCCGATCACCCGCTCCAGGGCGTCGGCGCGGCGTTGTGAGTCGATGGCGTACGCGGTGGCCCGGTCACCGACCCACGCGTGGAGCCAGGCCGTGTGCCCCCCGATCCGCCACTCGGTCTCGTCCGCCGCGATCGGCTCGGACGACCGCACGTGGTCGAGGATCCTCTGGTAATCCGGTTCCAGGCGGGCCGCGGCCCGAAGGCCGATCTGGGCGCTGGCTCCGCGGGTCAGGGTGATGCCGAACCGGGTCCGGAACACGGCCGCCACCTTGCCGTGCGACAGCCCCATCTGGGTGCGCAGGACCGCGGCGGCGGTCTGGGCATCGGGGCCGACCTGGCTGGCCGCCGCGCCCAGGGCGTCGGACGTCTGAAGCGGGTGCCGGCCCTGAGCCCGCTTGCCGCACGACTCGCAATGGCCGATGTGGATGCGGACCTTCCGGATCAGCGGCGTGCGGGGATCTCGGTCTGGTACGGGTCGGCCGCGCTGGTCTCGATGAGGCGGCCCCGGCAATGCGAGCAGGCGTCGGGCAGGGGCGCCTCGCGGCACTCGGCGATCTGCTCGGGCGGCGGTGACGGGCGGTGGCCGTGCTTGCCGTGGGCGGCCCCCGACTTGCGGCCGGGTAGCTTCGGGTCGGGCTTCGGCGGACCTTTACGGAACGGTGCGGCCTGCCGCTTGCCCGCGCGAACCGCTTCCTGCAGCTTCCGGGTCAACTCGGCGACCCGGGCTTCGAGTGCGGCGACACGCTGGAGGAGATCCCGGCAACCGGGACACGCGGGCTCGTACATGCCCCGATGGTACCAGATTCGCCGTTGCTCAACCGCACCGAGTGTCGGGAGGGGTGCTAAACAAGTACCCTTCCCCTAATAGAGCACCGCTTCCGGGAGCCGCTTTTTGCAGGATGACCGCGGCGGCTTCGACGAGAGCCCGACGCCAAAACACCACCCTCGAAAACGGCCACTTTCGGTGTCAATTCTCTCCGACCACGACGTCACCTCAGCCGACGATGTGCGGTTCGTCGGAAGCGTCGTCGGGTGGATCGGGTTCGTGATTGTCGATCCTTCGGCCGTCGGCGTGTAGGCGAATGACGTTACTCGGCCCTCTGGGGAGCGCGTCGCAACGAGGCAATTGTGCGCGTCGAAGATGTACGAGACGAGGTTCGGAGTGTTGTCCAGTTCGGCCGGTGGGTCGTTCGTCACGGGAAGTCTCCTTCGGTTCCGCTGCATCCGTCGGCGGACAACAACTGGCGTGGCGCCTTTCAGCGCACTGCACATCATTTTCCCGACGTGAAAGACTTGAGCACCGTCGTTTGCATGCCTTTCCCGCCTAAATCTGCCTCGAACTTGACGCTCCCGATCCCGGGCGCATACCAGTTGCTCATCTTGTGGGTGCTAGCCCCGAACGTGATCTCCACATCCACCCGCCGGGCCGTGAACGTCCCGGCCGGAACCTTCACCTCCTCCATCTTGCCCATCGTGTACGTCGCCTTGCCCACGACCCCGCCCTGACCCATTTGATCGGCCGTCCAGCTCTCGCCTTCCTTCGTGCCAAGCTTGAGGAGAGGTAGGGGCTCTCGCTCCTTCTGCCTGCCGCTGATTCGCGATAGCCCTCGTTCGGATACTTCGAAAATGTTAATTGTCGTCTGATATTTCTCAGATTTGTGTACCACCTCGGTCGTGACAACGTGCTTCCCGTCTTTAGACTCGACCTTCGTCACCGTCTCGGTCATTTCGATGGTCCGCTCTCCGACCTTAACCTCCGACACCCGTTTGGTCCCCTCCTTGACCGGGAAGTAGAGAGCACCATCACCCGCCTTCGGGTCGGCCGCGGTAATGGCCCACGCGGCGCACAACGTCGCTATCATGGCAAATCGCATCACATCTCCGATCGTTTAGGTGGGCAGGTTCGATAAGGGTGGATTTTAACCGGTCACGCGTCTCGATCACCTGCCAGTACGGATAGAATGAATTGCGCTGCTCTCCGCGCTCACCTGCTCGCAAGGAGAGATCCGTGGCATACTCATACGATCTAAATGCACTTGACACCTCAGCCCGTGGTTTATTTTTTACTTATTGTGACCACAGCTAAAAGCAGGCCCATCAATAATGATACAAATCCTACAAACTTAATAATAATATAATATAATTTTGATCTTAATAATGTAGATGCATCCTCATGCGTTAGCGGGAAGTAAAAAATGCGCGATGAGAGAATTAGTCTGCATAAAGCACCCTGAACGTATCGCGTGAAAAAAATAAAGACAATCGACAACGCGACCAAGGTCGCTGCGGCAAGTTTTATTATAAAATAAGTCACGTTGCACTCGACTAATTTGCCAAATCGCAAGCTGCGTATTCAGCTCTGCAGGGCATTAGGACTACCGGACAAAATTAGGTCGGATAAGGATGACGCAGGCGGCCAGTTGGCACCACCCGAGGGTAGTACCGTGCGTTCCGGTCCAGTCGCCGTCCGACGCGGCCGAACTGGGCGAAGAAGTTGTGGCACCGCTCGGCCAGTTGCTTCCACCCGGTCAGGAAGGCATCCTTGCGGAGCCACTCCTGGAGCCGTCGTTGGACCGTCTTGTAGGACGGGAAGCACCACGGCCGCATGTCCCACGAGATGCCCGTGGCGAGCACATGCAAGCACTCTCGGTTCGTGGCCGGAGGGCGCCCGTTGCCCACCCACACCTTGGCCGGCAGCAACGGCTCAAAGATCACCCAGATATCGTCCGGCAGGCGTCGGGCGAGGTCCTTCAGTTGCACGGCGGGCTCCTGATCAGTACCCATCAGGATAGCCGACACAATCGGCTTTGTCCGCTAGTCCTTAAGGAAGCAATCAGCCGCCCCCATCTATCTAAAGATGATTTCACAATCACCACAGCGCCACACATATATATGCAACTAGCAAATCCTTAATGGACAATACGTAATGCTTCAGCCTTCTGAACTAACTCGCCAAAGGTAGCCACGGGCGGGGCCGAATGTCTGAAGCTACTCGGCACGGAGCCTTTGTTGCGACCCAATTTGGCCAGTGATGGCAGATTTCCGCGGCACATTTTGTGCCATTGTTCAGAAGGCTGAAGCGTTACGACAATACCACCTCTCGTGACGCGGCATCACACAATGGAAGTTACACCGACAGGCAAAGAGGCATCATATCGCATAATTGGTAGCAATATCAGTTTCCTACAGCGACTGACGTAGCGGCGACACGGTGCCATCGATTGGTATCTATTGGCACCGTCAGCAATTCAGGATGGTTGAACTTGGTGTATCGACAGAGCCGATTCTCACCCGTCGTTTCGCCATTCTTCGAGAGTTTGTGAATTCATATACAATTGCTGCTGAATTTGCTGTGCCGGGGTAAGGGGCGGCGGCATCTCTACGAATTCCATGCTGTTGGCGTCCCAGTAACCGGGTGGGGGCGGGGGCGGGGGCGGGGACCACGACCCACCCGGCAGGAGGCTACCTATGTCCGCCACCAGGCCAAGCGGTGTCCAAGTATAACTTCCGGAAACGCCGAGAGAAGGCGTCCCGACACCGACCTGTCCAAAATCACAGCTGCTGCCATACCGTCCAAAACGACTGTTGCTGTTAAATCCGCCACCGCCTCCCACTCCGAAAGCGCCCCCCCCTGACACGCTGGGGCCAGTCACAAAACTCTCCAGTCTTTGGGGGGAAACTCGCTCATAGTGTTTGCCGGTACGAGGATCAATATACCGAGTAATCATGATGCTTCCGCCAGGGCCAGGCGTCTGAATGCCTATAAACCCATTGACACTAAAGTACACTTGGCCATAGCTGTCCACGGTGACCCCTGGGCCGAAACCGAAAAAGGGCGTACCAACTCCAAGGTTCAGGGATATAGCCCAATTGTGGTAATCCCAATCTGAACCAGCAAGACCAGTTGGGTCTTTTCGATTATTGGGGCTGTTTCCCACGAAGCGGTACAGGACCACATCACCTGCGGTGTACCGGATCGGGTCGAGGCTCGTGAACCGACCCAGAGTCGCGCTGTATTCGCGGTTGCGGAACTGGTATTGCCCGCTGGTCGAGTCGATGTTCCGCCCCTGGAACAGGTAACTGACCGCGTACGAACTGCTCGCCCGCACTGTGAAACTGGCGTCGTAGATCGTCGCCACGCCATACGGATCGTAGACGTAGCGCTCTACCACGCTCCCGCTGCCGTTGACCAGTGCGGTCACGTTCCAGTTGGCGTCCTGCTGAACCCACAGTCGCTCATCCAGCATGCCGTCCCCGTCAGTATCGCGGTCGCGGAGCACCATCGCGTCCACGTAGACCGGGCTCCACACGTTTCGCTCGGTCGTGTTGCCAGCGATCCGTTTCTCCAGCACCTGCCACGAGGCCGAGTAGTACAGATCTGTCGTCACGCTCGTCGCCGTCACGGTCTCGCTTACCCGTCGGTTGAGCCCGTCGTAGGCGTACGTCTTGAGCGTGGTGCCACCGCTGCTCTTCACGGCTACAAGTCGGTTCCAGGCGTCGTACACGAACTGCCGCCCGGTCTCGTCCCCGGTCATGTTCCCGTTCGCGTCGTACGTCGGCGTGGTCGCCCCGCTGATCCCGGTGATCTCGTTTTGCGCGTTGGCGGTCCGGGTCTGCGCGGCCCCATTGGTGGTCACGCTGTCCCAGTTACCCACCGCGTCGTAGTCCCAGCCTTGGCTGCGCGCCACTGCGCCACTGATCCCCGTCTTGGTGCCGTTCAGGGTGCCGCGGTTGAGGCTTGTGAGCTGGTCCAGAGCGTCGTAGCCGTACACCTCACCGAACGCGGTGTTGACGAGGTTGTCGCGGTACATACGGTTCCCGGCCGCGTTGTACCCGTACTGGAACCGGTCTGTTGCCGTCCCCGTGCTCGGGTTTAGCCACCGCTGGTCCACGACGCGCCCGAACCGGTCCAGCCCCGTGTACTGGTCCCCCGCGTCGCCCACCGCCTCCGCCGCCAACTTCACGTAGCTCAGATCCACGTTCGGCTGCGGGTGCGCGCGAACCACGACGGTGCCCAGCCCCAGGTACGAGTAGCTCTCCAGCGTCCCGGTCGAATCGCTCAGCGACGACAGCCGACTGATCGCGTTGTTGATCCCCGACGCGTAGTTGTACGTCAACACATATCCGGACGGGTACGTGATCGACGTGAGCCGCGACTGGTTCGTGGTGCCGGACCCGTTGAAATTATACGCGTACTGCACCTTGGGGCTGGTCGAGGTGTTCACCGCGCCGCCGTGCGCCTGCCACTCGGTCACCATCTGCCCCAGGCCATTGAAGTCCCGCAGCACCTGGTTCACGATGCTCCCGCCGCTGGCCGCGTCGTAGCTGGTGACCCGGTACGTGTTCCCCTGGCCGTCGTACGCCGTCTCGATGCGCCGCACGGCCCCGTTGACCCCGCTGCCGAGGGTCGTCACCGCGTCACTCACCACCCGCCCAAGGATGTCGTAGGTGAGCGTGTGCACGCTCCCGTTGCGGTCCGTCGCCGTCAGCGTCTGCCCCAGCGCGTTGACCGTGTTGACTTCCTGCTCGGATGCACTGGCGGCTCCGGTGGTGGGGTTCGGCCACCGGGTCGCGCCCACCACGTCGAACGAATCGATCGCGCTGCCGGCGCCCTGGCTCACCCCGTACAGGTACTGCGTGGTCTGTCCCCCGCCGCCCGTCACGTAGGCGGTCAGTGAAGTCATCCCGGCCCCGTTGTACGTGTACCCCACGGTCTTGTCGTCCGCGTCGCTCACCACCCCGTTGACGAAGTTCTGGACCGTCCGCACGGTGCGCCCCAGCGCGTCCGCGTAGGTGCGGCTCACCCGCCCCGCCGTGTCCGTCGTCTCCGCCGCCCGCCCGGTGTCGCCGCCGGCGTTGACGACGGTCACCGACATGGTCGGGTTGCCGCCCGTCGCCACCAGCGCCGGCTGGTACTTACCGCCCAGTGTCCCCGTGAACCGCACCTCCCACCCGTACCCGCCCGGGGCCGCCGTCACCGCCACGTTCCCGCTGCCGATCGACGTTAGCGCCTCCAATGCCGATTGGACCGCCGCCGCCGACGCGTTCCACGCCAGCGAACTCGTCGTTTGCCCGCCGAACGTCAGGGTGAACGAGCCGCCCACGTTGGCCCCGGTGAGCTGCAACCACTGCACCGCGTCGGTTGCGTACCGGGTCTTCGTCACCAGCACCGTTGCTGTGCCCGCGGGCACGCTTCCGGGCCGACTCCACGCGCTCCCGCCGTTGGTGCCCACGTCCACCGACGCCGTGGGCCGGTCCCCCAGGTCGTAGTAGTACCCGGCATAGCTCACCCGCGCCCCGATCCCGCCCGCCGGCGAGCCCAGCGCACCGGTCCCGCTCGCGTCGTGGAACCGCTCCCGGCTCGTCACCGTCAGCACGTTCCCGCTGGCGTCATAGCTGTACTCGGTTTGCTCCAATACTGTCTCGCCGGTCACGTTCGACGCGTCCGCATACCCGGTGTCGTTGCCCCAGTCCGTCGTGTAACGGACGGTGAGCCGGCCCGCCCCATCGTACACCGACTTCTGCACCAGCCCGTTCGGCGCGGACTGCTTGATCACCAGCCCGCGGGCGTCGTACCACACCGACGTGACCAGGCTGTTGGTGCTGACCGTTCCATTAGACGTGTTGACGCTATACACCTGCGTGCTGAAAGCCCGCCCCAACTCGTCGAAGTTAGTCGCCGTTTGCGCGCGCAGCTTCGTCCCGGTACCTGCAGGCAGGCTCAGCACGCCCGCGGAGATGGACGGCGTGACCCCGTCCCCGTCGTACGTCTGGGTCAGCGTCACTTGGCCCAGGTTGTCGTACATGTACGCCACCAGCGGCCGGTTCACGTCGGTTGATTCGGTGGTCTCGACGCCCGACTTGACCGCCACGGCCCGGTTGCGCCAGTCGAACCAGCTCTGGGTGACGCGAGCCGCGGCACTGCCGCCCGGGTACTCGGTCACCGTCGTCAGGTTGCCGTCGCCCACCCCGCCGCCGTCGTACTGGTACTCGCGCACCTTCACCAGGTTGGTGCCGGCGGTGTTGCTCGGGCTCCAGTACCCGGTGGTCGGCGTGTCGTCGGTCCCCACCCACTCGCTCACCACCCGCCCGAGCCCGTCCCGCACGTACCGGGTGATGGTGCCCTGTGGCGTTTGCAGCCGCTTCAACTGGCCGGTGTTGTCGTACTCGTACCGGGTGCGATAGAAGTTCGCACCTTCGACGCCCAACGATACCGAGGCCGAGTAGCTCAGCCCACCCAGATTGAAGTATTCGTCCGTTTGAATCACCTGCCCGGCTTCGTTCTTGTACGTGCGGGACAGCGACTGCACCTGACTGATGCTCTCGGTTCCGGTCGGGCGCCCGCCGCTCACCGCCGGCACGGCGCTCATGGTGAGCGTCTCGGTGTACCCACGGGCTCGATCCTCGCGGATCACCGTCGTCGGCCCGGTCGGCCGGTTGGTGCTCGTGTCCCATCCGGTGTAGGTCCGCACCTCGTGTGACGCGTCGTTGTACACCGTGTAGTCCACTCGCCCGTTCGGGTGCGTCACTTTGGTCGCCCGCCCCAGCGTGTCTACCTCGTAGCTGGTCGTCAGGTGCAGCCCGGCCCCCGACGGCGTGCTCCACCCACTCGGCAGGCCGGAAAACGTTCCGGTTTGCGTGGTGTCCACATCGGTGATGGTCTTCACCACCGCCCCATTCAGCGTATCGTACTGGGTGTAGCTGAGCACCCCGGCCTGGTCCTTGGCCCACACCGGCCGGCCGAGTGCATCGTTCACTACCACCACGGCCGCAGAGTTGCCGGACCCGTTCTGCGCGGTCGTAACGGCCGGCAGCGTAACCGTGGTCGAAGCCGCCTGGTTAGTGCCGCTGAAGAACGTATAGCTGTAGCTGGTGGTCTGCCCACCGGTCCCGTTATCGTTCCGGTACACGGTTTCTGTTGCCAAGTGAACGAAGTTGAGCCCGCTCACCGCGTTCAGCACGTACGTGGCGACGTACTGCGGGATCGCGGTCCCGGTCTCGCCCTGCCGAATCGCCGTCTGCTTCAGGTACCCGGCCGCATCCCCCGCCGCGGACGTGGTTGCCGTGGTACTGGTGGCGTAGGTGTACGCCGTCATCAGGCCAGTTGTGTCGCTCAGGTAGACGGCGTTACCCGACACGAAACGGACCAGGTCGGCGAACGAGTCACTGTAACCGGTCACCGCCGACGGATTGGCCGCCAGCACGACTCGACCGGCTGCGTCGTACCGGTAATACGTGACCGACGTGAGACTGGTGACCGCGTCTGTGAACGCCTTGAGCATCACCTGCCCGTACGCGTTCGTGTACACGGTCGAGGTGCTCCCGTCCGGGCGCACCTCGACCGTCTTCACCGCCCACGAGTTGAACCCGATCGTGTTGCTGCTGGGGGTGTACGTGTACGTGTACGAGCCCTGACCCGCGGAGCACGAAGTGCAGCCGTCGCCGGACACCGTCTCCTTGGTAGCCCGGTGCCGCGAGTCGTACTCGAAGTACCGGTCCGCGTAGCCTGCGACAGTCGCGTCCGTCGCTCCTTCGACGCTGGCGTCGGTTCCGCCCGCGGCCGCCTTGAGCCGAGCGTACGCGTTCGGTCCGAGTTCGTACTTGAGCCCGTACTGGTACCCGATCTGGGTCGCCCCGCTGAACGTGTCCGCCACGTAGTACCGGTAATACCTCTGGTCAATGACGGCACCGGTCGGGTCGCTCACCGTGAGCCGCTTTAGGTCCCCCAGGTTCCCGTTCGCGTCGCCCGAGCCGTAATACGCGTAGCTCACCTGCCGCACGGTCGACCAGGCACCGACCCCGACCTTCTGGCGGAGCGTGACCGTATCCAACTTTCCGGCGTTCGGGTTCCCAGATCCGAGGTACGTGTACACATACGATTCGGTGGTGGTAACTCCGCCCACCGTCTGGGCCGATTGGATCTCGAGCGGGCGCCCCGTCGTGTCACGGGAGGTGACCTGCGTGACCAACCCGCCCGGAGTGGCGCGAGACTGGAAGGCGCCTTGGGCCAGCGCCGGCCGCGCCGATCCGAACCCCAGGTACCGGTACACGGTCCCGTCGCCTGCGGTGACCACGAACTGATCGTTTGCCCCATCGTACGCTACGACGGCCTTATTATAGAAGCGGGGGGCGTAAGTGGCGTAATTGCCGTTCGCGTCGGGCGTGCCTTGGCCGTCGAAGAAAGTCGCGGTAGAGGCGTCGGTCACCAGGTACAGCACCACGCCGAGCTGGTACAAACGGGACTGGTCCCCAGCTACCCACCCGTTCCCTGCGCTGGATCTGACTGAATACCCGGGATCATTGGACCACGATAGAACGGTCCCCCAACCCGCACCAAGACCATCGGATGATAGTCCCGGGGCTACGATACGGTTGACCCCGTCTACGTACCGAATCGGATTATCCGATTCGTCCTGTGGGCTTGCTGCGTCAAGCTCCTTGAGGTCGACGACCTCGCCATCGAAGCACGGCAGCCCAAGTGTAGCGAGACACAACGGGATGTCGCCGTAAATGCCCTCACCGGGTCCAAGTAGCATGAACCCGCTGCTGCTATCAAGGTTTATGGCCGCTTGGGAGATTTCGGTTGGCCGGGTAGTGAACGAGAAGTGCCCAACCCCGCCGCCGGGGGCGATACCTGACGCTGAACCCGGCATCATCGACCACTCAATCGATGAAGTGGTCCAGCCGGACGGATCGTACCAGCCGCGGTCGTTCGTTGCGGCCAGGATCTCCACACCGCTGGAGAGGCCAATCGTAAAGGAGTAGATCGACGCACTGCCCCAAAATGCGGTGTTCGTAACTGTGTAATTCCACTGGAACTCATTATCATCATCATCATACGTAATTGTCAAATCAACAGTCGTACCATGATAATTGATCGATTTGACATAATAGAGCACGCCCCCATCGGTGGGATCATTACTTGCGGCGATAAAGGTGCCAGACAGCGAGCCACCGAACGGACTGTAGACGCCGAGAGGGGCCGCGAGTTGAGTGCCGGTGGCCCCGCTGAACACCTTCACCTGTGCCGCCGTTCCCGGCCCGCTCCCAACAACGAGGTCGGCGCGGTCGTCGTCGTCGACATACGCAAGCCCCACTCGCACCCCGCCGTCGAATCCGACTCCAAACGGATTGATGTCATACAGCGTCGCGCCGGTGGCCCCGCTGAGCACCTTCGCTTGGGCTGTTACTCCGGGACCGGTGCCCACGGCCAAGTCGGACACGCCATCGCCGTCCGTGTCACCCGCGCGCTCGTCCGCACCCACAAAAACAGTTCCAGTGTACCCGGTGCCGAACGGGGTCAGGAACCGCTCGCCGAGTCCGCCCCCGGCCAAGCTCCCGGTGAGGGGGTCGTATACCAGAACCCGACCACCAGACCCACCGACGACCACCTCGGCCTTACGGTCCCCGGTGAAGTCCGCTGCCGCAACGGTGATGCCACCCGCGAACGCGGCCCCCGGTACCGCGAAGTTCGCCAGCACGGCCCCGTCGGTGCCGCTGAACGCCTTGACGCGCGGCCCGGCGCTGGTGAGCGCCGCCACGATTACGTCCTGGCGCCCGTCGCCGTTGACATCTCCCGACGCGACAAACACCCCGCCAGTGTCCTCGGCTCCGAACGCCAGGAAACTGCCCAGCGAGCCGCCGATCTCAGCGCCGCTGATACCGTCGAGCACGCGCACCTGGGGCGAGCGCCCGCTGCCGGGAGCGACGATCGCGTCTGGGATGCCGTCACCGGTCACGTCTCCGGCGGCCACCCGCACTCCGCCTGCGAACCCGTCCCCGAACGCGGTCACGGACCACCGCTGCGTACCGGTGTCCGCGTTGTACGCGGTTACAAGTGCGCTGCCGGCATCGGACCCGGCGAAGATCACCGGGAACGGCAAGGGGCGTCCCTCGGGCACGAGTCGCTCTTCCATCGACTCCAACCCCAGCCGGGTCGGCACGGGCGCCGTTGCGTGGCGCGTGCGGAACAGCCCGGCGAGGCGGTCGCGGAGGGCAAGCAGTTGGGGGAACCGGGTGAACACGGACGGGATCCGGGAGAGGCGATTCAAGTTCTGCTCCTAGGCAATGGGCTAGCACAAATCAGTGCGTCAAAGCATTACAAATACGAGCCCGAATCGGCTCTGCCGACGCTCTGCTTTCCAGTTGTGCGGACCGAATATTCTCCTGTCTCAGGGAATTTGTCAACAGAGTAGGCGTTTTCGACGGCAATCTTTTTCCGCAGCCTCTGAGGCGCCAGGTCTTGCGTTTGCAAATTTTTCTCGGTACAGCCTATTCAGGCGATTGCCTGTTCGAATCGAAGCGGTCTCGATACTGGGGATTTACCTAGCTAGTGCTGGGGTGTTCACGCCGAGTACAGCCCAACTGAGCGAGGCTCATGCTTCGCGGGGCCGCTCCGCAGCAGAGCAGCAGAGCAGCAGAGCAGCAGATGAGTGAATGTCAAATTTCCTTGAGATACCAACAATTACAGCTTATTGGCAATAAATTGCAACGCGGCTGACAGCTCGCCGGCGACGGATTGCGCGGTCTTGAGTGCGTGCCCTTTGTCCCCACTTCGCTGAACGTAGTCGAGCGCCTCGGTGTCCGTGAACCCGTGGGCCGTGGCCTCGTCGTCCGCCACTTCGAGCGTCGCATTCCCAGGCGCGACCGTCTCGCACACGCCCGGGTCCAACCGCTCGGCCGCACAGAACTGGTCCCACGCTTT
>NZ_JAXBLV010000249.1:0-21421 GCF_034097035.1 Gemmata algarum | reverse complement strand
TTGCCCGATTTCCAGGTCAGGTCGCGCACGGGCGCCAGCACTTCCAGGACTTCGGCCAGTAGCGATCCGTCGACCGGCGTGGTCATCGCCCTCAGGTTGAGTTCCAATTCGCCCCGACGTGCCGCTCCCGTGAGCGTGCAGGGCACTTGTGTCAGTCCGAGCGCGAACTGCATCCCCAGAAACGCGATGTCCGTGCCGCGTGCGCGGCACAGATCGGCGGCCCGTTTGCACGTCGCGATCAGTTCCGGCGGCCCGGGGAACCACGGCTGCGGCCCCTGGTTCGTGAGCAGCCCCATCGCGAGCGGGCTGGCGTTTATCACCCCGACCCCGCGCGCCGCGGCGGCCGGCAGGAACTCGGTCACAAGGGTCGTATCGGCCAAGTGACCGTGTGCGTAAGAGATGACCACATCAAGATCGCACCGCTCGACGGCCCGTTTCAGCAGCCCCAGGGGATAGCACGACATCCCGATGAACCGCGCTTTGCCCTCATTTTTCAGATCCTGGAGCGTGCGGTACGTCTCGTTGAACACGTACTCGTAATCGGTCGCGAACTCGATGTCGTGGGCGAGCAGAACGTCGACGCACTCGGTGCGGAGCCGCTTGAGCGACCCCTCCACGCACTTCCGCGTTCCTTCGGGGGTGAAGTCGAACACCGCCCGGTCGAGCCGGCAGGCCTTCGTCTGTACGAAGACCTGCTCGCGCCAGCCGCCTTCGAGCGCGCGGCCGAGGAACTCTTCGGACGCCCCGCGGCCGTAGTACGCGGCGGTGTCGATGAGGTTCACGCCGGCGTCGATGGCGGTGCGAACGCAGTCGGTGATCTCCGCGTCGGACACGGCCCCGTACTGCTGACCGAACGCGGCCCCGCCGAGCCCGAGTGCGGACACCGACAGGCCCGTTGTGCCGAGCGGGCGACGTTCCATGAGAAGCTCCGGAGAGGTCCGCCCGCAGGTCGGCGCGGGCCAAAGGGCATTACAAACTCACGACGCTCTTCTCCGCAATGCTCTTCTCCGCGGCCTCGATCATCTTTTGCGCGGTGATGGCGTCGTCCAGGGTGCTGAGCGGCTTCTGCCCCATCCGCAGGCAGTCGATCAGGAAGTGCCGCACTTCGTTGGTGATGGAGCCCTGGTACGCCGTGTAGGTCTGGCTGTGGACCAGCCCCGGCTTGATCTCGACGTGGTCCCGGTAGCTGTACCGGGTGCTGCCCGCGGTGCCGATCACCTTCACCATCACCGTCCACGGGTCGGCCGCGTGGTCGTCGGCCGCGAAGCTCGCGCAGAAGTGCGCCAGCGCCCCGTTGTGCAGCCGCATCTGCACCATCGCGATGTCCTCTTCCTTGTACTCCTTGTAGTGCAGCGTCGCCTTCATCGCGCACAGCTCGACCGGCTTGCCGACCAGGTAGAGCATGATGTACGAGTGGTGCGTCAGGATCTGCCGGACGACGCCCGGGTACCGCGCCGCCACCTCTTCCGGGTGGTGGATGTTGTACATGACGTAGGCCGAGACGATCTTGCCCAGGTCGCCGTTGTCCACCAGCTCGCGGGTGCGCACCATGCCGCCTTCGTAGACGTAGTTGTGCCCCGGCATGCACACCAGGTCCTTGGCCCCGGCGAGCGCCTTCATGCGCTCGATCTCGGCGACCGTCACGCCCACCGGCTTCTCGACCAGCACGTGCTTGCCCATCCCGAGCGCCTGGACGGTGTACTCCAGGTGCGTTTCGAGGTTGGTGAGCACGAAGACGGCGTCGATGTTGGGGTCGGCGACGAGTTCCTCGGGCGAGGCGTAGTTCTTGCAGCCGAACTCTTTGGCCCGCTGGTTGGCCCGGTCCTGGTTGCGGTTCCACAGCCCGACCAGTTTGGCGCCGGGGCATTTCTTGATCGCGGCGGCGTGCAGAACGGAGATGTCGCCGGCGCCGATGAGCCCGACGCCGATCGTTTCTTTCGTAATTGGCATGAAATGCTCCGGAGGGGTGCGGGTGAGTTGTAGTCACCCGCCCGGTGCGGAGCAAGCGCCGCGCAACGCGCTGTCGGACACCCGGCCACGAAGGGCCATACAGTTTGAGCGCGTTACCGTTTCCCGCGGCCTCCGCGGCACAGTGGTGAACCCGTTTCAGCGCCGGCGCTGTTCGCGATGTGGGCGCGTGTGCGGTCGTCGCGAACGCGCGACGAACGCGCCGCGCGGGTCGGCGCTTGCCGCACGCGCCGGGCCACGGGTAAAGTGTTCGGTGCCGCTTCGTTTCGCCCGGAGTAGACCGTCATGCGCACCGCGTCCGCCCTTGTCGCCCTGGTTCTGCTGGTCGCACCGACCGCGGCGGCTGATCCCGTGAACCTCAAGTGGTCCCTCAAAGAGGGCGACTCGTTCTACGCCACCACCACACAGGAGATCGATCAGGCCATCAAGGTGATGGGCCAGACCGTGAACCAGAAGATGACCACTACGACGGTGGCGAAGTTCGAGGCCAAGGCGGTCAAGGGGGGCGGGTTCGAGGTGAAGATGACCTATACGAAGATGACGATGGACGGCGCGCTCGGGAACGGCGGCGGGCTCACCGACCGGTTCAAGGGCGCCAGCCTCACCGCGACGTTCGATAAGGGCTTCGAGCTGAAGAAACTTGAGGGGTACGACAAGTTCCTCGATCAGCTCAGCGACGGCGATGACGGGATGAAAAAGATCTTCCGGGCGGTGATGCCCGAGACCGCGGTGAAGCTCATGTTCAGCCAAGTGTTCGTCGGCTCGCCGAAAGAAAAGGCGGCGGTCGGTGACAAATGGAGCCGGACCGACAAGGTGCCGCTGTCGGGCCTCGGCGAGCTGACCAACAAGACGCAGTTCACCCTCGACGGCGTGTCGGGCGACGTGGCGACCCTGAAGACGACCGGCGACGTGACGTTCAAAACGGGCGAGGGCGGTGACGCGCTGCCGTTCAAGGTGGTGAGCGCCGACATCAAGAGCGACGAGGTGAAGGGCACCATCTTGTTCGACCTGAAGGCCGGCCGCCTCAAATCGTCGTCCACGTCCATGAAGCTGAAGGGCACGATGACGATCGAGGTGATGAACCAGCAAGTGGACGCGGAGATCGACCAGAATGCGACCACGAAGGTCGAGTTGAGCGACAAGAACTCGGTCCGCGATTAGCAATTCGGAATGCGGAGTTCGGAATGAACACAGAAAACTAAGCCGACTGAAGCGACGGCTTCAGTCGGCGGGTGCCTTGCTTCACTCCGCATTCCGCATTCCGAATTCCGCGTTCCGAATTACTAATCACCCCCGCGGGTCGTGAATGAACCCGGTAACGGTGACCGGCTCCGGGGTCTCGACCTCACTGCCCGGGATCAGCTCGCCCATCGCGCGGACGATGTCGTCGCGGATGCTCACGAACGCCGCCGCGGCCGTCGGGTCGAACTGCTTGCCGGCCTGTCGCTCGACCTCCCCGAACGCCCACGACGGGGGCTTACCCTTCTTATTCTCGTGGTACGGGCGGTTCGAGGTCATCGCGTCGAACGCGTCCGCTACCGCCACCACCCGCGCCAGCAGCGGAATCCCCTCGCCCGCCAAACCGTCCGGGTACCCCCCGCCGTCCCACCGCTCGTGGTGGCTCCGCACGATGGGGATGATCGGCCCCATTTCGGGAATGGAGGAAAGGATCTCCGCGCCCTTCGTCGTGTGCTTTTTCATCAGCTCGTACTCTTCACCGGTGAGCCGCCCGGGCTTGCGCAGGATGGCGTCGTCGATGCCGATCTTGCCGATGTCGTGGAGCGGCCCGCCGATCCGGATCAGCTCGAGCTGGTCCTCGGGCAGGCCCAGTTTCTCGCCGAGCATCGTTGCGTATCGGGTGACGCGCTGGGTGTGGTTGCCGGTGTAATCGTCGCGCAGCTCGACCGCCTGCGCCAGCACCGTGACCGTCTTCTGGAACTGCTCCTTCTGGCGCCGCAGCAGTTGGGCGCTTTCGATCGCCGCGGACACGTGCGCGGCCAGGGCGTCGGCCAGGTGCAGGTCGTCTTCGGTGAACGGGTTCTGCCAGAAGCTGCGGTCCAGGTGCAGCACGCCCAGGCGCTTGCGCGGGGTGCGCAGCAGCACGCACAGCACGCTCGCCATCGCGCCGTCGGCGATGCTCTGCGTCACCTTCGACTCGTCGTCGCCGGTGAGCGTGCTGTAGAGCAGCGACACGCCGCTGGCGAAGCACCGCTGGGTCAATTTCTTCGAGTAGTGGAACCGCCCCGGGGGCTCGCCCTGGCCGACCGCCAGCGCCCGGAGCCGCATCTTCGGCTCCGGGCCGTCGCTCTCGGCCAGAACGATCGCCCCGCGCTGGGCCTCGAGCACGCTGACCGCGTCGTTGAGCACGGCGTCGAGCAGTTGGTCCTCGCTCTGGGTGTTGACGAAGTGGTGCCCGGCGCGGAGCAGGGCGAGCATCTGCTCGCCGGCCCGCGGCATGTGGTTGCGGTCGTAGGCGAGCCGCCGGATGCCCTCGTCGAAGCTCGACACCGCCGCCGCGACGACGTGCTGATTCGAGGGCGGGCCTTCGACCGCGTCGGTCAGCTCGACGATCACCGCCACCTTACCGAACTGAACGATGTCGCGTGACTTGAGCGGCTGCTCGCCCGGCCCGATGCGGACGCCGTTGACGTACGTGCCGTTGGTGCTGCCCACGTCGCGAACGTACCAGCCGTCGTCCCCGTGCAGCACCTCGGCGTGGCGGCGGCTCACGGAGCTGTCGTCCAGGACGATCTCGAGGGTCCCGATGCGGCCGGCCCGGAGCTGGGTGTCCGACTCCCACACTTGCCCCTTGATTTCGCCGCTAAGGCCTCGCAACCGAAGGGGACGTTTCACGGCCCTGCTCCTTCACCGGACCACCGGGGGCCGGCTCCATGTTCCGACGTGATTAAACCGAGTGTACCACGTGGCGCGGCGAAACGGGTGGGTGGAAATGCTGAAACGCTGTGTTCTTTGGCTTAATAATTCACTCAGGAACGAATTTGTTCTCCCACCGCAGAAAACCCGTTCGTCGGAGCCGGGCGGACCGATTCCGACAGCACGAAGTGCTTGCCCCGAGGGGTTGTTAGGGGCGGTCGCCGGGGCGCCCGAGAACGGCGTCCGAGCGGTTCGCACCGGCCCCCACCTGTCCGAACGCGTTGCGATAAATGTCGTCCCCGTTCGGCCCGACGAACGGGGACGTGGTAGTCCGGACGTTCCCGCCGACGAACAGAACGTTCATACACCCCGTGTGCGGGGACACCGGCCCGCCCCCCGGCGCCGCGAGAGCGGTCGGGAAATCGGCCGAGATCGGCATCGTGTCGTGCTCGGTGCCTTCGGGACAGGCGGCGTCCGGGCGGCGCAGGCCGAGCAACCGGCCGTCCGGCTCGCGGAACCCGAGCGTGTACGTGTACGCGACGAACCCGTCCGCGGTCGGGCACCCGGGCCGGTAGCCGGCCGGTAGGTGGCCCTGCTCTCCGAGCGACGCGGCGAACGTGTCTGCGGTCGCGGTCGGGTCGATTTGCGGGTACCGGCCCTGTGGGTCCGAGTCGGCGTAACCGGACAGCCCGGTGTGGAGCGTGCGCAGGCCGTTCTGGCACGCGTACACCCGCTGCTGCTGCCGGGCCTTGGCGATGCCCGAGGTGACCAGTCCGAACGCCAGGAAGGCAATCCCGGCCGCCACAGCGATTTCGATGCGCAGCCGGCGCCCGGGCGCCGGCTCCGGGCCGTCGCTCACCGGCGGCGCGGGGCGGCTCGCGCCGGGCACCTTGGCCCGCGTGCCCGATCCGAACTCGAGCTCACCGGGGGCGCGGGCGGCGAAGTCCCGCAGGAGCGCGATAGCGGCCGGCTCACGCGGCTCCGGTTGCGCCGGGCGCGGCTCGCACGCGACGACGTGCTGTGCGACCCGCGCGATGGCGCGAACGGCGAGTCCCGGAGGGGGTTCGGGCGGGTTGTCGCGCTCCGTTGCCGCGACGGCGAGCAGCGGACTCAGCGACCGGCGCACGCGGTCCAGGCGCGCCGCCAACTCGGGCGCGAGCGACAGGCGCGTCTCGACCGCGGCCCGCTCCTCGGGGGGCAGCAGGTCGAGCACGTATCCGATCAGGTCTTCGTCCGACATGGTTGTGGCGCCCTGCGGTCCGGAGCGAACTAGGCGGAAGAGGGAAGGTGAACGCCTGTCTCTTCATCATTCCTATTCTTCTCGACGCCCGGCTCTCCGGGTCCGTCATGTGCGGCCCCCCACTCCTCGGTGAGCTTGGCAAGGGCCGCGTGCAGCCGGGATTTCACAGTACCGACCGGGATGCCAAGCGCGTCGGCCACATCGCGGTACTTCAGCCCCTGGAAGTAGGCCAGGAGCACCACCTGACGGAGCAACTCCGGCAGGCGGTCGACCGCGGCGCGGACGAGCTCGCGCTGCTCGGCGCGGTCGGCGGCGGCGGACGGCTCGTCCCCCGCCGCGGGCAGCAGTTCGAACAGCGGCCGGGGGTGCCCGTCCTCGTCGGCCGTGGTGACCACGTCGGCACGCTGGTCGGCACGGCGGTTGCGGCGCCGCAGCGCGTCGATGGCTTGGTTCGTTGCGATCGCGTAGAGCCAGGGACGCACCGGCCGGTCGAGTTCGTACTGCCCGAGCTTCGTGTACACCTGAACGAACGTGTTCTGGAACACGTCGTCGGCCAAGTCGTCGTCGCCGAGGTACCGACGCAGGTACCCGAACAGCTCTCGCTCGTACCGGCGCACGAGAACCCCGAAACAGTCCCGCTCACCGGCCCGGAGCCGGGCGAGCAGTTGTTCGTCGGACTCCGGCGGGTGGCGGTTGGGTTCCAGCACGGCCCTTAGCACCTGTACGTTGCGCACGGGCCGTGCGTTCGCGCGGCGAGAGAATAGGAAGTGCGATTCCCCTGTAGTGTATCATATCGTCACACCGGCGAGGGAGCGAGACGGCCCGGCGGGGGTACCGGAGTCGCCTTCGGCCGGAGGGGCTGATCATTTCGGCAGCGCGAAGTCCACAACCGACCCGCCGTCGGCCACTTCGGCGCGGAGCGGGGTGTTCCGGAACTCGTTGTGGGACTCCGGGACGCGCGGCCCGCTCGGCCGCGGCCCTTTGGCGCCGTCTTCGACCTCCGACGGCCCCTCTGCGCCGCCTCCCGGACCGCCAAGCAGGTTCGCGTCGAGCAAGCCGACGCGGTGCCGGCCTACAACGGCGCCGGTCTGGGTCGGCCCGGCCGTCAGGCGGTACCGGCCGGCCCGGTCGGTCAGCCCGGTCGAGCGCGGCCCCAGCGTACCGGCCTCGGGGTCCGGAAAAAAGGTGACCAGCACGTTCGGCAACGGTTTGCCGTCTCGGGTCACGGTCCCTTCGACGGGCGCGAACTGGAACTTGGGCTCGCCGCACCCGGTCGCCACAAGCGCGGCCATCAGTACGCCAAGCCGGCCCGGTCGCCAGCGCATGTTCGTGTCTCCAGGTCGGAATGTTGGCCACGAGCGGCCCGGCGCCGCGCGGGACCGCGCGGCCGGGAAGAAGGAATAACGGCCGCTCCGCCGGCGGCGGAACGGCGGGCGGCATCACTCCGGCGCGGCGACCTCGCCGCCGGCGCGGGTGGACAGCGCCGACAGCAGCCCGGACGAGTTGTTGATCGCGTCGGAGATGAAGCGCACGGACGCGTCGCTCATGGCGAAGTTGGCCCCGCCCGTGTGCCCGCTCCCGAACGCGTAAATCCGGGGCGTCACGTAAGCGGCCGACACGGGAACGGCCGTACCGGTCGGGACCGCCAGCCGGACGTTCAGCGGGTACGAGCCGTTCCCGGGCACCGGACCGGAGCCCTGTCCGGCCGTCCCCCAGAGGGAGTTGACGTAATACGGGAACGGCTTGCTGGTGTAGATGCTGCCGACGACGGCCGGGTCCCACTGCGGGTCGCTGTTGAAGAACTCGCCGAACATCACGGTACCGGATGTACCGTCGGTGATGTCGGTGATGCGGACCCCCGAGCCCGGCCCGGAGGTCGCCGGGCTCACAATCACGCCCTCGTTCCACTGGGAGCAGCAGGTCGTCGCTTTCGTCGAGACGCTGGGCCGGTAGCTCGTCACGCCGTAGTAGTTGAGCGTGGAGATCGGCTTGTACGCGACCGGGCTCTGGGTCCCGATGTCCGCCGGGCACACGAGCACTTTCGGCACCATGGCCCCGGGCGCGTCCGGCGAATCGTAGGTGCCCGCCACGGTCCCCAGGCCGAGCGAGTAGAAGGACGTCCCGGCCCGCGGGGTCACCAGCTCGAGCAACCGGTCGTACACGGGCTGTTGCTCCATGTACGGCAAGAGCGGGATGAACGGGGAGCGGTACCCGAGCCGCACCGGGGCCGTCGACGCGTTCATCGCCAGCACGGGGAACCGCTCCTCCGCCGCGTGAAAGTTGTGCGCGGCGAGCGCGATCTGTTTGAGGTTGTTTTGGCAGCTCATGCGGGCCGCAGCGGCGCGGACCTTCTGGACCGCGGGCAGCAGGAGCCCGATCAGGACGGCGATGATGGCGATCACCACCAACAGCTCAATGAGCGTGAACCCACGGGCGCGACCGTTCGCGTTCGGCACGGTACTCTCCTCCTGGAATAAAAGTGGATGATGTCACGCCGCGACCGCGGGAGAGGGTGCGTTCGCGTCCGCCGGGCCAAGGCCTTCGGCGGTCAGTCGCCCGGCTGTGCCAGCCGCCGGAGCGCGGCGCGGGCTTCGGCGGCAGCGGGGTCGTGGTCCGGCCCCCGCGCCAGGTCTCGCAGCAGTTGCAGCGCCGCGGGGGTGGCGGCGAGCCGTTCGAGGGCCGCGACGCACCGGACCGCCTCCAGCCGCCGCCCCCGGGCCGGGCCGTCGAGCTTGGCGAGCCGGGCCGCCGGCCGCTCGGCGTCTTCGACCGACGGAACGGGACGGCTCACGAGGCGCTCCCGCAGCGCCGGGGCGGCGGTCCCCGGGGCCGCGCAGAGCTGATTGGCGGCGCGGGCCGCGGGAGCGGGGGCCGCCGTCGCCAGAACCTCGACCAGAGCCCGGGCGCCGGCCCCCGGCGCGCCCGGCGGCGGGGAACGCTCGGGGACGGCCCACACGAGCGCCGTGCCGTCGGCGCTGCCGGACGCGAGCCGCCGCCTGTCCCGGTCGAAGGCCAGAGCGAGGGCCGGCCCGCGGTGCCCGCGGTACGTCGCGCCCGCCCGCCCGGTCTCGGGATCGAACAGGCGCACCACCCCGTCCCGGCCGGCGGCGGCGAGCCGGCCGTCCGGGGCGAACGCCAGCACCGTCCGCTCGTCGACAGCCACATCGAACGTCACCGCGGGCGCCCACGACGCCACCTCCCACGAGCGCAAGCGGAAGCCGCCCGCGTCGGCCCGCTCGACGGCCGCAACCCAGCGCCCGTCGGCGGACAGGGCGAGCGGCGGCCGGTCCGGGTTGTTCTGCGTGAACGCGGTCTCCAGCCAGAACCGCTTCTGCCCGGTCTCGCTCGCCCACACGCCCAACCCGTGCCGCCCCGGGCTGTACGCCAGCACCGACTGCCCGTCGGCCGAGAATGCGAGGTACGAGGCGGCCGGGCACTCCGGGATGCGAGCGACCTCCCGGCCGGACGCGCGTTCGGCGATTACAACCCCGTCGGTCGCCCCCCAGGCTTGCCAGCGGCCGTCGGCGGACGCGGCATACGGACGCGCCGCAGACGGCGGCGGCAGGTGCGCCGCCACCGGGAGCTCTTCGGAGCCCGCGCCTCGCGCATCGTACCGGGTCAGTGCCCAGCCACCGGCCGCCGTGGTGCTGCGCTGGAACAGGTCGAACCGCCCCGCGCGGTCGCTCGCCCACACGTCGGTCGCCAGCAGGCCGGGTCGGTCCACACGGACCTCGCGTTCGGCCGCGGTCGCGTCGAGCGGTGTGAGGTGCAGTTGACGCAGTCGCGAGACCGTTGCCAGGGTCGCGCCGTCGCCGGAAAAGGCTACGCCCGTAACCGGCCCTCGGGGGCCGCCGGCCGGCCCGACCGGCCGACCCGTGTCCGCCTCCCACAGCCCGACAGCTCCGTCCGCGACTGCGGCCACGAGGCGCCCGTCTGGGGACATCCGCCGCCCGGCGATCACGGGCAACACTTGAACCGGCGACAGGCCCTCGGCGCGGACGGCGCCCCGCCGCTCGCGGCCGTCCGCGGCGGCGCGGAACCGGATCGCCTCCCCCCCGCACTCCAGCAACGTCCGGCCGTCGGGGGAGAAAGACACGAACGGCTCCGGTGCAGCCGGCTCACGGCGCCACACCTCCGCCTGGGTCGCTAGATCCCACACGCCGACCCCCGACGAGCCGGCGACCGCCAGCGAGCGGCCGTCGGGCGCGAAGGCGAGGCTCCAGACGACCGCATCGGGGCCGCCGAGCCGGCCGCGCGGGGTCCCGGTCGCCGCGTCCCACAGCGCTACGCCGCTCCATCGCCCGCAGGCGGCTAGCACAGAGCTGTCTGGAGAAAAGACGACCTTTTGGGCCGCGCCGGAGAGCTCCCGGAGCACCGCTCCGGACCCGGCGTCAAGTACGGCCACCGGGTGCCCGCCCGTCGCCACGGCAACGAACCGGCCGTCGGGCGACACGGCGACACAATACGCCGGGTACAGTTCGTGACCGGGCGGGAGGCGGTACTTCCAGAGCGGGAAGGCCGCGGCCGGGGTCAGTTCGACCGCCCAGACCTCGCGCGTGCCCCCGACAACCAGCGCGGCACCGTCCGGCGTGGCAGACAAACTGACGGCCCCTTCCGGGCCTTCGAGGCGCTCCCGTTCCGCCCCCGTGGTCGCGTCCCACAGGCACACATCGCGAGTGCCGTGAACGGAGGCGACCGTGCCCCGGGCGGGCAAGAACGCCGCGTCACCGCCCCACCCCCAGACGCCGTGCCGCAAGCGCACCGTGCCCACCCGCAACACGGCCCCGTCCGGCAGCGGGTCACCAAAGGCGTCGTGCCGGGGCGATAGGCCGGCGGTCGGTTGCGGCGGCGCCGGCGTGGTCGGAAGCGCGGCGACCGACAGGCCCGCGGCGACGGCGACCAACCCGAGCACCCACGCGAAGGGGCGGAACCCGGGGGCCACGGCCGCGACGAGCGCCGCGACCGCCGGGGCGACCGGCCCGCCGGCGGCCGCCCGCATCGTGTCAGCAAACGCCCGGGCCGGCACCTCGGCCTCGAATAGGAGGCCCAGAAAAACCGGCAGCGCGACGCCCCGGCGGGCCAGTCGCTCGCGGAGCAGGTTCCGCGCCGTCTCGAGCCGGCGCTTCAGCGTGGCGACCGAAAGGCCCAGATCCCGAGCCGCTTGGTCCCGGGTCTTCCCCTCGAAGTAGCAAAGGACGACCGGCCCCCGGAGGCGCTCGGCCAGGGCGTTCACCTCCACGTTGACCAGGGAGAACACCTCCCGCGCGGTCACCGGGTCGTCGCCGGCCGTGGTCAGCGGCTCGGCCGGGGGCGAGCCGTTAGGGGCGCGCGACACGCGGTTGGTTTGGCGCGCCGCGAGGCGCACCGCGACCCCGTGCAGCCAAGCCGCGATCGCGGCCGGTTGCCGGATGCGGCCGGCGTGGCGGGCCAGCGCCAGGAACGTGGCCTGAAACACGTCCTCTGCGGCGTGCTGGTCCGGAGCCTGCCGGGTGCAGACGTTCCAGACCATTCGCCCGTGCCGGCGGAGCAACTCTTCGAACACCCGCTCGTCGTGTGTGCGAGCGTACTCGCCCAGCAACTCCGCGTCGGACCGGCCGCAAAAGCTGTTTCCGCCAGACAGCTTGCAGATGTGAGACAGGATCAAGTTCAGGGTCATCGTGCCCTCGGCCGGCCGTCGATGAACGATCGATTACATTCAATAGTTCCGCGTAAGATCGACGCGGCTCATATTTCGCCGCTCACGGCCGCAAAAATAGCTCTTTTGACGGTTCGCAACGCGTTTATTGGCAATGATTTGCGGTAAATTTGCCAATTCTGAGCGCGTCACGCACACGATCTTCTCTTTTCGTACCCCCGGATTGCTGCCGGCTGGAAAGGGTGCGCATTGCCCGACCGCGGCCCGGCAACTGGAACGGGGCCGGGCCGTGGCGAAGAGGGAGACGGGCTCCCTGCGTTGGAAGAAGAGTGACCGCAAAGCCGGCTCCGCGCGGCTCAGACGGCCGGCGGGGCGACATCCGCGAACCCAAGGTGGTCCCGGGCGCCGGAGTACCAATCACCTGACGAGTTCACTGTCGGGAGGGGGGCGTCGGACGGGTGGTGGGGCCGGAACGTGCCGTCCTGGAACACCAGCAACCGAGGCGAACACGGGTCGAGTAGCGCGAGCTGCGCCCACCCGTTGCGGACGATCCGGTCGATGGTCGGGTTCTTCTGCATGATCCCGAGGATCACCTCGGGTTGCGTCTCGATCACGAACAAGATGCGCATCGGCTCGTGGATCTCGACCCCCTGCGTGGGCAGGCCCTGGCGCAGGTCACTGGCCACCCCGTTCATCACCCCGAGCAGCCCCACGATGTTGTGCGGCAGCTTGCTGCCGGCCCCGAGGCCGTCGGGGGCCACGCGCGAGAAGTAGTACATCAGGTTGATCCCTTGGCACACCGGGATCACCGCGGCCAGACTGCGGGCCAGGAGCTGCCCGTCGGGGGTGTCCTGGGTCGGGTCGTAGGACTGGAGGAACGAGCGGCGGTCGAGGAACAGCCCCCGCACCCGCTCGCGGCGGCCGACGACGCACATCGCGTTCGACGCGTTCCCGTACTCGGCGCGGGTCTGGGCCAGGTCGTCGACCCGGGCCTGCACGTGGAGGTGCGCGCCGCGCGGGGTGATGTTCAGCGGGGCGGTGTCGAACCGCCGGCACTTCTCCCGGGCGTTCAGCTCGAGCGCCCGGCCGACGGCCGCCTGGGCGAACTCCAGGTCCGCGTGGTGCCCCCGCGGGAGCCGGTCCAGGTCGAAGTACGTGGCCGTTTCCGGGCCGGTGTTGTGGAACGCGCCGACGAACACGGTGTCCGCCGGGACGTTCAGCCCGCGGGCCGCCAGCCCGGCCCGCACCCGCGGGTCGTTGAGCATCTCCGCCAGCGCCCGGGCGTTGGCCGCGCCGGTGTTCCCCGAGCACGCGCCGCAGTGGTACGCGGCCAGGTGCGGGTTGTTCAGCGAGTGGGACCCGTGGCCGAAGAAGAACACCAGCCGGGCGAACCCGGCGGTCAGCCCGGTGTCCCGCAGCAGCCGCTCGGCGATGTTGGTCATCTCCTCCACGTTGAACCCGATGGCGTCGCCCTCGGGGCCCGGGGCCGGGGCCGCGCGCTCCAGCACCAGCCGGGTGAACGGAGGCGGGGTCAGCAGCGTCTCGGTCGCCCGCCACAGCCGCCCGGCCAGCCGCGGGAACAGCACCCGCACCACGAACGGCACCGTGGACAGGCTGCCCAGCACCCCGGTCAGCACCGCCCCCGCCAGGGGCCGGCGGCTGGCCCGGTGGAACCGGTGGGCCAGCGCGCCCCACAGCCGCCGCGCCCGCACCCGGGACCGGTGCGCCGCGGCCAGCGGGTACACCGGCTCCTCGACCACCCAGTGCTGCGGGCGGATCACGATCGGGCACTGGGCCGCGGGGTGCGCGTCGGCCGCCCCGCGGTAGTAGATCGGCACGCCGAAGAACCCGGGCGCGCCGAGCGTCTCCGCGTCCGGGCACAGCTCCTCCAGGTGCCGGCGGAACGACTCCTCGCGGGCGTCGATGCAGCAGACCACCTGGAACCGCGGCCGCCCGGCGGCCCGGCGCGGCCCGCCCGCGGCCCGGGCCGCCAGGGCGTCGAGCGCCTGGACCCGGAACCGGCGCTCGTAGGCCTTATGGAACACCCGCCGCCGCTCGGCCCCGGAGAACGCCTCGATCTCCCGCACCAGTTCGGCCCACCCGGCCGGGCCGGCCTCGTGCAGCGCCGACGGCGCCCACCCCCGGGCCTGGGCCAGTCGGAACACGGCCAGCGCGCGGCCCTCGGGGGCGGCGGGCGGCGCCGGGCGGTGCGCGGCCGCCCGCAGCCCCGAGAGCGGGCCGGCGTAGCCTAACTCGGCCCGGGCCACGTGGGCCAGGGCCAGCCGCTCGAGCACCAGCCGCACGGCCAGGAACTCGACCAGGGTGCCGCGCCGCGCCGGCTGCGGCACCCGGTCGGCGCGGACCTCCATCTGGCGGATCAGGCTGGCCCACCCGCGCAGGGCCAGCAGGGTGCGGGGCAGGAACGTCTCCCACTCTTCTGGCGGCACCCCCAACAGGCCGAGCGACTCGCGGACGGAGTCCATCGGGCCGTACCCGGCCGCCCGGAGCCGGGCCAGTTCCGCTCCGAGCCCCCGCAGCCACCGGTCCGGCGGGCCGCCCCCGCGGCCGTACAGGTCGTCGAAGCACGCGAAGAAGCCGCGCTCGCGGTTCGGCAGCGGCCAGTCCGCCATCCCCTGGTCGGTGAACGCGGCGCAGAACCCGATCAGTAGAGCGTGGACCAACTCGTCCGTGTCCACCCCGGTGGCCCGCAGCAGCACGTCCCGGTGCCGCTCGGGCGCCCGGGTCGGCGCCGGCGGCCCGGCCGCCGCGACCCCGGCGAGGCACACCCGCCACAGCGCCCGGACCGCGAACGCCTCCCACACCGGGGCCTCCCACCCCTCCTCGCGGCCGTGCCCCTCGGCCGCCATCAGCGGCCCCAGGTCC
The DNA here is from genome assembly GCF_034097035.1 of Gemmata algarum. NCBI lineage: Bacteria > Pseudomonadati > Planctomycetota > Planctomycetia > Gemmatales > Gemmataceae > Gemmata > Gemmata algarum. The sequence goes on along the minus strand of NZ_JAXBLV010000249.1, from coordinate 6,821 downwards.
GACAGCAGCGGCCACAGCACGTGCCCGCGGTGCGTGTCCGCCGGGGGCACCTCGTCCGCGCCCCCGGCGCGGATCAGGTCCCGGACCGCCCACCGCTTCACGTCGGCCACGATCTGGTCCCGAGCCGACACCGTGGTGGCCGGCAGGAACCGGTCCAGCGCGTCGGCCTCGGCCAAGTGCCACTCCACCTCCGCCGCCGACGCCGGCGGCGACGGGGCGACCAGCAGGGCCATCCAGAGGTCCAGCCGCGACCCCAGGTCCCCGATCGGCGTCCACGCGCCGGGCTCCTCTTCGAGCACCGCCCGCAGGTCCACACTCTTGATCCGGCCCACCGCCAGCGCCGCCCGGTACTGGTCCTCCGGGAGGTACGTCTCCGCCCCGAACAGCCGGCCCCCGACCCGCACGCCCGCCTCGAACGGCAGCCCCTCGAACGCGTGCAGCGGGTTGAGGAACACGAACTGGCCGATCGGCCCCTCGGCCGGCAGCAGGCGGGCGGACAACTCGATGACCTGCTCGAGCCGGGCCAGGTCCGACTCCTGGAACTCCCCCGACGGGAGCAGCGCGTGAAGCGAGGTCGCAGACTCCAACACAAACTCCGGCATCGCGAACCCTTTCGGTGAGTCGTGTGTTCAACTCGTGCGCGCCGCGGGCGTGGTACCGGCCGGCGCGAAGTGTTGTTCCGGCGGCCGAGCGGGGGCGCGCGGGCTCCGGGGGAATGACGGGAGAAGGAGAAGAAGGGCCAAAATCACGGAGATCGCTATCGTTGCCGCACCCGCGTTTAGGTATAAGTGTATAGAGCCGTTTAGCGAGCCCCGTGCCGGGCCGCCAGCCCGAACCAACGTTTGCTGAGGATCTTACTTAGTAAGGAGTTACAACGGATCACGGGCAACGTTCGTGCCGCGAGTCGGTGGACGCCCCGCGAACAGCTTGGCCGCCCCGCGGCCACCGAATCACGTCCGGGCTCGATACCTCTCCTCCGATGCCCGCCGGCCGCCCGGGCGCTGCCGGCCCGCGTCTCCCCACCGGGAGCCGGTTATGTCGGTTCTGTTTCAGTTGCTCGCGGCGGTTCTGGACCGCCCCTTTGATGACACCCTCCGCGGCGACCTCTCCGATGAGTTGACCGCCGCCGGAAACTGGGACTGGACGTTTCTGCTGCCGTTCGTGCTGGCGCACCCCGACTCGGACGGCCCGCGCCTGCTGATCGCGGACTGGTTGGCGGAGGGCGGGCCAGCCGAAGTGACCCGGGCGGCCTTCATCCGCGCCCAGTCCCGGCTGAGTCGCGCGCTCGACGTGTGCGGGGGCGGCGCCGGGGCCGACCCGCAGGTCGGCCCCCTGACGGAGGAGGTCGGCCGCCTGGCGGCTCGGTTGGGCGAGCGGCTCGGCGATCCGGCCGTGCTCACCGGGCCGGTAACGGTCGTCCCGGGCGGCGAGTGCGTGACGGTCCGGGCGGCGGACGGCGAGTTCGACTACCTTCGTGGGTTCGTGGCACGGGTCCGGCTCCCCACGGGCGCATTCCTGGCCAGCGCCGCCGGGCTGTTCGCACGGCACCCGATTACGACGGTGCGCCTCACGGACAAGACCCCGATGCCGGTGCTGGGCGGGGCGTGGTGGTGGGCTGACAGTTGTTTGGCCCCCTCGGAGCCGGCCTGCTTGGCCAGATACGTGCCGCCGGAGCTGTACCAGGCCCTCACTGGCGCGATTGCCCCCGACGGACAGTCCCGCCAGGGGGTGAGCCCGGCGGACCTGACGTTTCCGACCGCTGCCGCGGCCGTTTCGGCCCTCTCGTCCGCATGCGTCACTTACGGCCGGGCAATGGCGGCGGACCGGCCGGCGTTCTGACGGCTTGGTCTGTCGGGCGGACGGGGCTCAGCCCCGCCGCTGCTCGAGGCCGAAGACGTTGCGCAGACCGATGTAGAGGATCATGCTGATCGAACGGACCGCTTCCGCCTTATTCACCTTACTCACACCCGCACGGCGGTTCTCGAACAGGATCGGGTACTCGCCCAGCTTCGCGCCCGATTTGTGGCACCGGAACAGCACTTCCTGCTGGAACGAGTACCCGCGGGACCGCACGCGGTCCAGTTCGGCGGTGCGCAGCATGTTGACGCGGTAGCACCGGAACGCGCCGCTGGCGTCCTTCACCGGCATCCGGAACGTGAGCCGCACCAGCATGTTCACGCTCTGGCTGATGATCCGGCGGGTCAGCGGCCAGTTCTCGGTACCGCCGCCGCGGGTGTACCGCGAGCCGATCATCAGGTCGTGCTTGCTCATCCCGGCGAGGATGCCGGGCAGGTACCGCGGCGGGTGGCTGAAGTCCGCGTCCATGTTCAGCAGGAAATCGTAGTCGCGGGCCATCGCGAACTTCATCGCGGCCAGCGTCGCGGTGCCGAGCCCCAGTTTGCCGGGCCGGTGGAGCACCTGGACCCGCGGATCAGTGTCCGCGAGCCGGGCGGCGATCTGACCGGTGCCGTCCGGCGAGTTGTCATCGATGACCAGAACGTCCGCGTGCGGGGCGACCTTGTGAATCTCCGCGATCAGGGCCTCGACGTTCCCCGCTTCGTTGTAGGTCGCGAGCGACACGAGCAGTCTCGGTTCCCCCGGCCGCCGGGCCACGCCCGCGTCGAGGCGCACAGCCCGCGGGGCCGGCGCCTCGGGAACGAGCGGCCCCGGGAAAGACTCGTCGGGCGTGAGCGCAGAAATCACGGGGGGCTCGAGAGTGGCTTGCGGCACGACGGTCACCTGCCTCCGGTTGGCGGCACCGAATCCGGGCGTGACCCCTGGTGAAGTGCCGCACGGATACGCTATTTTCTAGGATACTGATCCCGATGCGTCTGGTTTTATGCCCGGTCCGGCCGGGTTTTTGCCAGCGATGCGCCGGAAAAAGGTGAACCACGACTCGCTTAGCGCCCCGAACAGGGATCGACCTTATGGCGACCGTTAACGAGATCGCGTGCCCGAGTTGCGACCTGACGCTCAAGGTACCGGACGCGGTTCTCGGCAAGAAAATCAAGTGCAAGCAGTGCGGGCACGCGTTCGTAGCGGAGGTGCGGTCCGCAAAGGGCACCGGGCCGTCCAAACCCGGTGCCGCGGCGAAACCGCAGAAGGCGGCCGCGAAGCCCGAGTCCAAGAAAGAAGAGCCGAAACCGGCGAACGCCCCGTACAAGTTCCAGGACGATGACGACGAGGGGGACGGCGGGGCGAAACCCAAGGCGATGGGTGTAATTGCAGAGGAGGACGTGGCCCGGTGCCCGTTCTGCGCCCAAGAACTGGACCCGCCGGACGCGGTCGTGTGCCTGCACTGCGGGTTCAACAACGTGACCCGCACGCGGGCCGAGCAGAAGAAGGTGTGGGCGCCCGACGCGAACGACTGGATGACCCACCTCGGCCCCGGGGTCATCGCGCTCGTGATCTGCGTCGGTCTCATCGTGCTCGACATCATCTGCCTGCTGAACATGCGCGAGTGGATGACCGGCACGTTTCTGGAGTCGGAACAGCCCGACCCGACGGACCCGTCCCGGAAGGCGATGATGGTGAAGCCCGGCGCGTTCATCGTGCTGATCTGGGCGGCGACGGTCATGCCGATGCTCCGGACCGGCCGGTTCGCCATCAAACGGCTGGCGATCGACAACAAGCCGCTGGAGAAGGTGAAGAAGTAGCGGGCGCTGGGCGGTGAACGGCGGGCAGAATACAGAACATGGAGGCGGTGGTGTCGCGCACGTTGCGCGCCCGCCCCGGCAGCCGCCCGCCCGAGGTGCCCCATGCTCGCCCAACTGAACACCTTCGCCCTGCTCGGCATCGACGCCGTTCCGGTACAAGTCGAGGTCGACACCTCGCCGGCCCAGCAGCCGCGGACGGTGCTCGTCGGGCTGCCCGAGGCCGCGGTGCGCGAGAGCGTCCACCGCATCGAGCGGGCGCTGGTGAACCTCGGGTACCGGCTCCCGACCGGTCGGACGGTCATCAACCTCGCGCCGGCGGACCTCCGCAAGGACGCGGGCGCGTTCGACCTCCCCATCGCTCTCGGGCTACTCGCCTCGATGGGCCAAATCGCTTCCGAAAAGTTGGAAACGTACGCACTGGTGGGCGAACTCGCCCTCGACGGCATGGTGCGCCCGGTGGCCGGCGTGCTGTCGATGGCGATGGAGGCCCGGTCGCGCGGGCTCTCCCGGCTGATCGTGCCCGCGGGTAACGCGCGCGAGGCGTCGGTGGTGCGCGAGATCGAGGTGTACGGGGTCGGGTCGCTGGCGGAAGCTGTCGGCATCCTGACCGGGGTGGCCCCGTTGGACCCGTTCTCGCCGCCGGTCGAGGACATCGAGGAGAAGCTCAACAAGTACGCCATCGACTTCGCGGACGTGAAGGGTCAGGAGTTCGCGAAGCGCGCGCTGGTGGTGGCCGCGGCCGGCGCGCACAACGTGCTGATGCTGGGCTCACCCGGGTCGGGCAAAACGATGCTGGCGCGGCGGCTGCCCACCATCCTCCCGCCGCTCACGCCCGACGAGAGCTTGGAAACCACTCGCATCTACTCCGCGATCGGCAAACTCGCCCCCGGCGAATCGCTGCTGTGTACCCGGCCGTTCCGCAGCCCGCACCACTCGATCAGCGGGGCCGGCATGGTCGGCGGCGGTAGCGTGCCACAGCCGGGCGAGATCTCGCTCGCGCACCACGGGGTGCTGTTCCTCGACGAACTGCCCGAGTTCAACCGCAACAGCCTGGAAGCGCTGCGGCAGCCGCTCGAAGAGGGGCGGGTGACCATCAGCCGCGCGGCCCACAGCACCACGTTCCCGGCGAACTTCGTTCTGTGTGCGGCCATGAACCCGTGCCCGTGCGGGTTCATGGGCGATCCGAAGAAGCCGTGCAAGTGCGCGCCGATGGCGGTGGAGAAGTACATGGGGCGGATCAGCGGCCCGCTGCTTGACCGCATCGACCTGCACATCGAGGTGCCGCCGGTCCCGTTCGAGGACCTGTCCAAGCCGAGCGACGGCACCAACTCGGCGGCCATGCGGGAGCAGGTGTTCGCGGCACGGGCGGTGCAAGCCGCGCGGTTCGGGGACAACGCCGGGGGGCTGAACGGGCGCATGACCGCCAAGCAGATCCGCACCCACTGCGCACTCGACCCGGACGGTCGGGCCACGCTCAAGGACGCGATGGACGCGCTGGGACTGTCGGCCCGGGCGCACGACCGCATCCTGCGGGTGGCGCGCACGATCGCCGACCTAGCCGGCAGCGACCGCATCACCCAGGACCACGTCGCCGAGGCCATCGGGTTCCGCGCCCTCGACCGCAAGCTCTGGGAGCGATAACCGGCGGGTGGTCTCGTTATGGAGAAAAACGACGCGCGTTTACTCGGTGATCGGGGAGCTGCCGCCGGGCGAGGCGCTGCTGTGCACCTGCCCGTTCCGCAGCCGGCACCACTCGATCAGCGGTGCCGGCACGGTCGGCGGCGGTAGTGTGCCACAGCCGAGCGAAATCTCACTCGCGAACCACAGGGTCAAGTGCAGAGCAAACCGAACATGATTTCCGCTGGCACGAATGGTGCAATCGTGTACACTAGCACTTGCTGAGTTATACCCCGCTCGGTCGTAGTTGATCTTTTCTTCGACCGCGGGATCGGGTTTACTCTGGCTCCACGGCGAGCGGAGGTCTCGCCCCCCCCCCGACCGGGAGTCGCGGATGTCCGCTTGGTTCCGCCCCACCTTATCAGCCGACGAACAGACCCGCGTCTTAGCCGAACGAGATACGCACCCGGATCCGGTCGTCCGCCGCAAGATGAACGTCCTGTGGGCCGTCCACTTGGGCCACTCTCGCGACGAAGCCGCCCGAATCGCCGCCGTCGGCGTGGCCACGGCCAAGCGGTACGTGATTGCATACCGCGACGGCGGGTTGGATGCTCTCGCCGGGCGGAAACCATCACCTCGACCGAGAAGCGAACTGGCCGCCCATGCGGATGCCATCCGCCAATCCCTCACCGACCGGCCGGTCCGCACCACCGCCGAGGCGATCGAGCGGATTGCGGACCTGACCGGCCTGCGCCGCGGGCTCACCCAGACCCGCACGTTCCTGGCCGGGTTGGGGTTCACCTGGCCGCGCACCCGCGCCGTCCCGGTGCCCCCCAAAAGTCGCTGACCGAGCACGTCGCCATCCAGCAGGCGTTTCTCGACGCCGAACTGCGACCGGCCCTCGACGCGGCCACGGCCGGTACCGGTCACGTCCGGTTCGTGGACGCGGCCCACTTCGTGTACGGCACCTTCTTGTGCTGCTTGTGGTCGATCCTGCGGGTTGTTCGTCCGGGCCGCCTCCGGGCGCCAGCGGTTCAACGTGCTGGGGGCCTGGGACGCGGTCACCCGACGCCTGGTGAGCGTCACCAACACAACCGTCGTGAACACCGACACCATGTGTCAGTTGCTCGGCCGCATCGCCGCCGAGAAGTTGGGCGGCCCGGTCACGGTGGTGCTGGACAACGCCCGGTACCAGCGGAACGCGGTGGTGCAAGCGCGGGCCGCGGAGCTGTCGATCCGGCTCCTGTACTTGCCCAGCTATTCGCCGAACTTGAACCTGATCGAGCGCGTGTGGGGGTTCGCCAAGCGGACCGCGGTGTACGGCCAGTACCACCCGGACTTCGCCTCGTTCCGGGCCGCTATCGAAACAACTCTCGCAGGTATCCCGACCATACACGCCGACAAGCTGGCGTCCCTCATGACCCTCGAGTTCCAAACCTTCGAAGACGTATCACTGCTGGCCGGGTAGGGTATAACGGCACCAGCCGCACGGCCACAAGCGGAAGGGTAGGCATCCGGGCTTGTTGGCGTGTTAGAGTGTGTTTTGAA
>NZ_JAXBLV010000248.1:0-22281 GCF_034097035.1 Gemmata algarum | reverse complement strand
CTAACCGGCGTCGAGCGCCGCGGCGCTGATTCGTTGGTCGTATCCGGCAGATGGCACCGGGCCGTTGGCGGAAGCGCGCGGGGGCGAACCCGCCACGATCAGTGTGGGCATGAGAAGCTCCGAGGTAGTTGAAGGATTCAGGTGCGAGACGTGCGGGCGAGCGGAGATGCGGAAAGTGTCGGTCTGGCCGGCCCGACCGACACCGCATGGTACCGCGGCACTACCTCCCGAGCAAGAACCGCAACGCCGGTTCCAGTTCGGTGTGGCTGAAGGTGAATCCCGTCATCGCGAGCTTCGCGGGGCGGGCCTTCATGCTCGCGAGCAACGCCTCGTCCGCGATCTCGCCGAACAGCGTCCGGAGCGCGAACCGCGGGAGCCACAGGAACGCCGGCCGGTTCAGCACGCGGCCCAGAGCTTTGGTGAACTCCCGGTTGGTTACCGGGTTCGGTCCGACGATGTTCACCGGGCCGCTCACCGACTCGTTCATCAGCGCGTGGTGAATCGCGCCGGCCGTGTCGTTCACGGTGATCCACGGGACGAACTGCCTTCCGCTCCCGAGTACGGCCCCGCCGCCGGCCTTGAACGCCAACAACTGCTTCCCGAGCGCCCCGCCCTTCGGCGAGAGCACCACGCCGATGCGGAGGTTGACGACGCGGATGCCGGCATCGCGCGCCGGCGCGCACGCCTCCTCCCACTTCTTCGCCACCTCGGGAAAGAACCCGGTGCCCGCCGCCGATTCCTCGGTCAGCTCTTCCTCGCCGCGGTCCCCGTAAAATCCCACCGCCGACGCGCACACGAACACCTTCGGACGGCGCTCGGCGGGGAGCGCCACCAGCGACTGCACGAGCGCCCGGGTCGGGCCGTCGCGGCTGTCGACGATCTTTTGTTTCTTGGTGGCCGTCCAGCGCCCCTCTGCCACATTGTCGCCCGCAAGGTGAACCAGCGCGTCTACGCCTTCAAGGGTAGAGGAGGCGAGCGGCGCGTCGGGCTTCCAACTCGCCCATGTAGTGCCGTCGTCGTAGGGCGGGCGGGCGTCGCCGGTGAGCAGCCGAACGACCCGGTGCCCGCCGGTGGTGAGCAGCGGCACGAGTTCCGAGCCGACCAGCCCGCGCGAGCCGGTAACAGCGACCGTGAGGCGCGGTCGGTCGGCGAACTTCGCGTGCCGGGCGAGGTCGCTGGCGGTGATGAAGTGCCGGTAGGCGAACACCTGCGCGAGCCGCCGCTTGACGATGCCGCTCCCGAGTACCCGTCCGGGCCAACCCAAGGGCACGCGGTACTCGATGCGGTCTTCGAGGAACGAGTGATCCGACCCGTTGGGGATGAACTCGTGGTTGTGGTTGAAGGTCGCGAACGGCCCCTCGAGCTGCCGGTCGCGGAACCCAAGTCCCGGGCGGAAGTCGTAGGACTCGGCGAGCCACATGCCGCTAACCGGTCCGACGACGTTGGTGCGCAGGGTGACGCGGAACCCCTCCGTACCGAACGCCCCCTCTTGCGTCACGACCTGGGTGTCCTCCCAGGGCGGCGCGAGCCGCCGGAACGCGAGCGGGCGGGCGTGCCAGGCGTACAGTTCGTCGGCCGATACGGGCATCGGCGAACGCAGGGTGAACACGTCATTGGGCATGAGCGGACCTCAAGTTCGGCGCGGCCGGTTGGTGAACCGCAACAGGCGCGCCGGCCATCACCGGGCACCGGTCCACTTCGTTGCAAGTCGGTCATTCCCGCTCTTTTGTCCCTCACTGTTCCGAGCCGAAGCTTGGATTCGAGCGCGGGAAATATCAACTCGCTCGTAAAAATGCGAATGCAAAGCCAAACATCGCAACGCTTTACGACTTGCCATCTGAATGGTACTGCGTCCAAGTTCCGAGCGTTGAGGCGTGCCATTCGTGGTAGCGACCGCCCAGCGAATTGCCAGCCCGTAACCCGCCCACCGGCAGCGAATGTCCCGTCGGCGCCCCACCAGTGCCCCCATTACTCGCATACGGCGACGCGAAGTGTACTCCGCTACATCCCCGGTGAATTGAGCCGCTCATCGCACAAGCTCCGCCGAAATCATCGGACATTCGGGCTGTCGAAGGGTGTGGTTGCGACCGGTCGCGGCCTCACACCAAGCCGCTTCATGCACCGGATGCTGGTACCGCCGTTGCCGCGACGCGCTGTCCCATTCGGCAGATGGCACCGCGGGCGGCGCGTCACGTGCCTGGGGGTATCGACGCGGACCCACTGCCGCGTTCGCATCGCAGCAGTGGGTCCAGATGTCGCCCGGAAGGCAATTTCGCAAGGCGGACGTTACCCCAGAGTTGTCCCGGCTGTCTCAATCCCACACATATCGTTCGTCCCATTCCTGTTCGTGCCGGGTCAGGAACTCGCGGTACTCGTCCTGGTAGTTCTGCTTGCGGTGGTGCTCCTCCTGGCGTCCGATGTAGGCCCGCACCGCCTCGACGTTCGACTTGCTGACCGCGAACGCCCCGTACCCGCCCTGCCACGCGAACCGCGCCGCGGGGAACGTCGCGTGAACCCACGCGGACGAGTTCGCTTTCAGGTCGCGGACCAGATCCGCGACGCACTCGCACCGGCCGAGCGACACGAGCAGGTGGATGTGATCGGCGATCCCGCCGACCGCAATGAGCGGTGCCTCGGCGACCCGGGCCGCGCCGCCGAGGTAGCTGTAAAGCCGCGGGGCCAGGTCGGGGGTAATGAGCGGTTCGCGGAACTTGGTGCTGAACACGACGTGGACGTGCAGGCACGCGAACGATTGGGGCATGGGCGGCCTCGCAATGATCCCGGGGGTGTCACCCCGGTGTTGGTTATCTCGGGGATGGTGATCCCGGGGTTGTCACCCCGGGCTATGAGCCACCGCCCCTTTGGGGCGAAGAGATGGCCTCGCATCTGGGTTGGTAATCAATTGTCCACATCTGGTCTTCGCCCCAACGGGGCGCGGGATCATTGCCCGGGGTGAAAACCCCGGGCGAAGAGATGGCACCAATCATCCTCGATCTGGGTTGGCAATCAATCGCCCGCATCTGATTTATTTGGTCTTCGCCCCAACGGGGCGCGGGCTCATAGCCCGGGGTGACAACCCCGGGATCCCTACCCCAATCGGCTCATCTTCACCGCGCCGCCGACGATCGTCGCCACCGCGCGGCCGGTCAGCTCGGTCCCGTGGAACGGCGTGTTCAGGCTCTTCGACTTCGACTCCCGCTTGTCGAACGTCCAGCGCACCTTCGGGTCGATCACCGTCACGTCCGCCGGGCGCCCGGGTTGCAGCGTGCCGCGGTCGATCCCGAGCACCGCCGCCGGGTTGCAGGTCATCTTCGCCAGCATCTGCGGCCAGCTCAGGTGCCCGGGCTCGATCAGGTGCGTCACGCACAGCGGCAGGAAGGTTTCCAGCCCCAGGATGCCGTTGGGCGCCTGGTCCAGCTCGCGCTCCTTCTTCTCGGGCGCGTGCGGGGCGTGGTCGGTCGCCAGCACCGTCAGCGAGTCGTCCTTCAGGCCCTCGAGGACCGCCTGCCGGTCGGCCTCGGTGCGCAGCGGCGGCGACATCTTGTAGTTGCTGTCGAACGTGCGCAGGCTCTCGTCGGTCAGGATGAAGTGGTGCGGGCACGCCTCGCCGCTGATCCAGAACGACGGCTTCCCCGCCGCCTTCAGTTGCTCCGCCTTCTTGCGGCCCTGGCGGATGAGGTCCACCCCGCCGGCCGTCGAGACGTGCAGGATGTGGACCTTCCCGCCGGTCAGCTCGGCGAGCACGATGTCGCGGTAGATCATGATGTCCTCGGCCACGCCGGGCATCCCGCGCAGCCCGAGCTGCACGCTCACGAGCCCCTCGTTCATCACGCCGCCCTGCGTGAGCTCGAGGATCTCGGCGTGGACCAGCACCGCCTTATCGAACATCTTGCAGTACTCGAGGGCGCGGCGCATGATCTCCGCCGAGTACACCGGGGCGCCGTCGTCGGTGAACGCGACCGCGCCGCCCTCCACCAGCCCGCCCAACTCGGCCAGCTCCTTCCCCGCGCGCTCCTTGGTCACCGCGCCGATCGGGAACACGTTGCAGAACCCGGCCCGCTGCGCCTGATGGATCACGAACTCCACCGACATGCGCGTGTCGAGCGCCGGTTCGGTGTTCGGCATGCACGCCACCGACGTGACCCCGCCCGCGACCGCCGCCGCCGTGCCGGTGGCGATGGTCTCGTCCTCCTCGCGCCCGGGCTCGCGCAGGTGGACGTGCATGTCGATGAGGCCCGGGGACACGATCCGCCCCGTGCAGTCGAGCGTCTGCACGTCGCCCGAAAGGCCCGCGGGGCGCGGGCCGGTGCCGGCCACTTTGCCGTCGGCGAGCCAGAGGTCGGTCACCTGATCGAAGTCGCGGGACGGGTCGATGACGCGGCCGTTGCGGAGCAGAAGAGCGTTCATTGGGGGAGCCGTGGTTTCGGACCTTGAGGACTCAAATCGTGCGGGTCAGCCCCGCCGGCGGAGCGGGCGCAGCTTGTCGGTGCCGTGTTTGTTCAAAAACCGGAGCCCCTGGCGCAACTCGCCGCGCACACCGGATTTCACGTACCGCGCCCACGCCGGGCTCGGTTCGCCGCGGACCCACGCCAGCAGAGCGAGCGCGTACCCGAACATCGGGCCGGTCATGTACTCGGGTTTCCGAAGCTCGGTCCCGGGCCAGTACGTGTAGTTCCCGTCCCAGTGCCGGGGGACGTTCGCCAGAAAGATGCCCATCCCCTTGAACACGACCGTCAGGTCGGTGAGCAGCTCGTTGTCGAACACCTCGTGCCCGATCCGGTCCTCGCCCAGCAGCCGCTGGTGGGCCAGTTCGTGCGCCAGAGTGCCGACGAGGCTCATGGGGTCGGCGAGCTCGTCCTCGTTGATCCGGATCCGGTCGCCGGCGTACCAACCGGCGGCGCCGGTCGGGAGCGCCTCGCCTGTGTCGTTCACCAGGAACAGCGCGTTCGGCGACGGGCGGAAGAATTCGAGCCGCAACAGCTCCGGGTCCACGCCCATGTAGTCGCACACCCGGGCGAACAGCACCCGGGCGGCCCGGCGCGAGCCGTCGTAGGGGTCGGGAAAGAACGCCGGCGTGGGCAGCACCACGGCGCCGCTGTACAGGTCATCAGGGCCGAACTCGTCCCGCAACCACACCAGCCGGTTCTCAACCCATTCCTTCGCGGCGGGGTCGAGCGGGCACCCGGAACCGAACAACCAGTCGAACACGTGCGCCCTCCCGCGCGGCACAACGCCCGCGGCTCGTGCCGCGGGCGCGTCGTTAGGCCGGGGGCGCGAGTTAGCGGCCGCGGAGCCGGCTGAACAGGCCGCGGCGCGGCTTGGCCGTCTCGGTGGCCGACGCCTGCACCACAACCGGGTCGGCGGTCGCGACGAAGTTTCCGAGGGTGATCTCGCTCGGCGCGGCGGCCGTGTCGGTCTTCGTGTCCGGCTTCGGCATCGGCATCGGGGTCGGCGCCGGGGCGGTGGTCGCCGGAGCCGGGGTGATGACCGTGCCCGGGGGCACGACGGTGGTGCCGGTGACCGGCACGGCGTAGGTCGTGGTGCCGCGGTTGCGGAGCCGGCCGAACAGCCCGCGGCGGGCGGGGGCAGCGGTGGTCACGACCGGGGCGGATTCGACGATCGGGGCGGCGGCGACGGCCGGGGCGGCCGGCGGGGTCGCGGTCGGCTTTTCCTCGGCGACGGTGAAGGGGACGGCCAGAGCGACCAGGGCGCCGGCGAACACGAACCGCTTCATGATGCTTCCTCCTGAAACAACCGACTGCCGGACCGCCCGTCGGCCCGGCGATCGAGTCAGTCAACAGTGTAGCGACCGTAACGGGGCGCGGGAACTACCGCGGGCGGCACGCGGGTTGCGTCTGCCCAGCGCTTACAGGCTCCGGCGCGCCAGCAGGTCGCGTACCGGGGTGCCGCGCCTCCGGAGAAATCACATGAGTTCCGCCGTTCCGGGATACCCACCGGGTACCGTTCCTGTTGCCCCGCACGGGGCGAGTGCTGACGGCACCCCGACGGCCAAACGGGATGAGGAGATCCGTCTGTACGGGCACAGCGACCTGTTCTACTGGTGGCCGGTTTGGGCGGTCGCGTTCCTGATGGCGGGCCTGACGTTTCTCGACGGGCACCTGATGGCCGTGGTACCGCAGGGGACCGAGGTGCGGCAGGTCCAATCTGCGCCCGGCAGCGAGAAGACGCAGGAGGCGCTGGTGGTGCCGGAAAACAAATCCGTGCCGCCCGCCAGCGCGACCAGTGCCGACACGCAGCCGAAGCTGCGCGTGGCCGCAACGAACGCCTACGGTGTGGTGTTCGCGGGGGTGCTGATTCTGGTCATCGCGATCACCAACTTGACCCTGCGCGGCCTGGCATCGGTGATCGTCATCGCGCTGCTGGTCATTACCGGGCTGACGATCGCGCTGCTGGGGTGGTGGGACAAAATTCTCATGTGGCTCGGCGGCGTGGACGTGCGGATGAACGCCGGGGGCTATCTGGCGATTGGCATCCCGGTGTTCGTGATGTGGCTATTCGCGACGTTCATCTACGACCACTACACGTACATCATCGTGGCCCGCGGCCAGATCCGCATCCGGCGCGAGATCGGGGACGGCGAGGTCGCGGTGGACGCCTCGGGCCTGGTTCTGGAGAAGAAGCGCGACGACCTGTTCCGTCACTGGCTGCTGGGGCTGGGCAGCGGCGACCTGCACGTGAAGACCGGCGGGCCGTCGAACCTGGACTTCAACCTGCACAACGTGCTGTTCATCGGCTCAAAGCTGGACCGGGTGCAGAACCTGATTCGCGAGAAGGAAACCTCCCCCCAAGTCGCCGGCGCATAAGACCGCCCGCGACCGTGGCAGCCGTAATTTGTGCGACAAGATTTTAGTGTGTCCCGCTCACGGAGTGGGCGGTACTCCGCGAGCGAAGCGGGCAACCGCGGTTTCGCGTTTGGCGAACTGTGGCCACCGGCTCGTCCGCCGCCGCGACCCGGCGGCAGGTACGAGAAGGCGAACTTCAACGGCCCCTCGTCACCTGGCTTCTCGATCCGCACCCACAACGCCCGGACCCCGGCGCCTTCGCCCGTCTTCCAACCGCGGGCGTGCCACACCCGCACTCAGGCGACGCGCCCGGACAACATCCCCTTGGTTCCGTCGCGCCAACTCACCCGTTGCAAACGCACCCGTTCCGCGATCGTGCCCCGCGCCACCGGTCGCATGTCGTCGAACGGGACGATCCCGTCGGGGGGCGCGGACGTGTGCGCCAGGTGGCCCCGGTACCGCTCGAGAACCGCGCCGTGATCCCACGGGCTCGGGTTGACGAGCTGCTGGGCGCCTGTGTCGAGTCCGTGGAGGACCGCCCCTCGGGAAGCCGGACTCGGTGCGACCCGCCCACGCGGCCGGCTTGGACCGGGGAATGCATCCGCGAACAGACCCGCGTACTCACGAAGCCGGTCGAGGGCGGCAGGTTCGAGACGCGGAGTGTAGGTCATCATGCGACACGAGCGGGCCGAATCCCTTGGGACGATTGGGACCTCTAACGGAGTAGTACCAGCGTGCATCACCGAGACCTTGAAGGCGGGCCGAGGCTGAATCGTTGCCTCCCGTTCGCCCCTCACTTCTTCTTCGCGACGCTTTTCTTGATGGGTAGAGTAGCGGCCGGCGGCTCGAGCGGCGGGCGCTTCGGTTCGTACTCGTACTCCCCGTACTCGGCCGCGTGCTCGCCCCTCTCGGTCAGCCGATACGTCGCGTCGAATGGGGCATCCGCGGAACCGGTGACATAGGTCAGCAGCCCGACCTCCACCAGAGCCGTGAGGAACGAGCCGTCTTTGGTGTGCCAGTTCGGCACCAGTCGTAGGGCGCGGCCGCCGAGTGGCTTCCGGCTCCGTTTGGCGGTACGCAGCACTTGCCACGTGAAATGCGAGATCGAGCGAATGGCCATAACAGTTAGTAGGCTGGTGACAGCGGGCGTGAACCAATAGTGGATTGTGGACGCTAGCGGCTCGCGGGCCGGAAGAATAGGGATAGTCCCGACCGGGCGCTGGCCTTGTGCCGTCGGCAAAATGCTCCTGTCGCAGCGCGATTGCGTCCGTGCCCGCGCGTTTCTCTGTGGGGCGCGGCTCCGGGCTCGCTGCGGTGGTGGGTCGTGCGAGGGAGTGCGGCCCGCAGTGGAGTGCTTTCCTTCGGGCGGTCCGGCGTGCGCCGGAGCTGTCAACACATTCGCAACCAAGTTGTACGGTCCGGCTGGTACTCCCTTGTGCCCGGCCGGTCGGGCAGAGGCCGGCGCCGCACCCGCACTGTGAGGGCTGCGCACCGGCGGGCGCGGTCGCGGGAGCGAAATCCGCAGGGCACTCACGCCTGATCCCATGACAGCGGCCGGTGATCCACACCTGAGCTTCCGGCCTACGCCCCGGTCACCGGGCGAGCGACCGCAGACGACAGCGGCCCGCGAAAAGATCCACGGGCCGTGCCGGTCGGGGTGTCGCCGATCCCCTGCCGATGTATTCTTCGCGTGTCACGTCTTGCACACAAGTTTAGCACGAAGGGGCGTCATCTGATTGCCGCATTTCCTGACCGAACCAGCTCCACGAGGGCACGCCCGGTGCGCAACTCATCAACAGCCACTCGCATTAATTGAAACAATTATCATTAAATCAAATGCAATGATTGGATGCGGGACACTCGATCCGGTGTGGGGAGAGTCCTGACACCAAAATGCGGCCAGGGGCAGCCGACTACCCTTGTGGCCCGTGCGCTCGCAGGGTACGGTCCCCCGTGCCCCGCCAGAGCGAGCGGGCGGGCGGGGCCGCGACCGGTCTGTCGCCCGTGCGGTCGCTGGTGAGATTCCCCTGGTGGATGGTTGCACGAAGGAGCGGTATGCCCGCCGGTGTTCAAAGCTTCTGGCCCGACCCCCGGTGCGCGAAGGCGTTCTGGGGGCAGCACGAGCTACCCCCTTACCGCCAGTTGCTCGCCGACACGATCGACTGGGCCGCTCCCGGCCCCGGCGACCGGTGGCTCGACCTCGGGTGCGGCGGGGGGGCCATCACCCGGACGATCTGGACCCGCACCGGCGGCACCGTCGCGGAGGTCGTTGGCGTGGATTGCGCGGGGGTCAACGCCCACGCTTATGACCGGTTGCAGGCGTCCCTGAGCCCGCCCCCGGGGCCGCGGGTCCGGTTCCTCTGCCACGACTTCAGCCGCGGCCTCGAGCCGTTCGCCGACCGAACGTTCGACCACGTGGCGTCCGGGCTGTCGATCTCCTACGCCGAATCGTTCGACCACGGGGCGTGGACCACCCGGGCCTACGACCGGCTCCTGAGCGAGGTGTTCCGGGTGCTCCGCCCGGGCGGGCGGTTCGTGTTCTCGGTCAACGTGCCGGACCCGTCCTGGGGCCGCGTGGCCCGGGGCTCGGTGCTCGCGGCCCTGCGGTCCGAGCGGCCCCTGCGGCACCTGAAGCGGTGCTGGCGGATGCTCCGGTACGGGCGGTGGCTCAAGCGCGAGGCTCGGGCCGGCCGGTTCCATTACCTTCCCGCCGCCGCCGTGACCGCCAAGCTGGTGGAAGCCGGCTACGCCCAGATCGCCCACCGGCTGAGCTACTGCGACCAGGCGTACATTTTCCGGGCCGTCAAGGCGGCCTAACTGTGAGGGGACATGCGCGGACGGCGTATCGGCCTGTCGGCCCCACGGCGGTTCCTGGTGGACCTGCTCCACCTCGCGTCCCGGGTCCCGGGCGTTCCGGTCGAGCGGCGCATGCACCTGGGCGCCGTCGCCCGGGCGCGGGACGAGGCGGCGCCCCGGCCGGGGTGGCCCGCGGTGTTCCTCAAGGCGTTCGCGCGGGTCGCCGCGGACGTGCCGGAGCTGCGGAGGGCGTACGTGTGCCTGCCCTGGCCGCACCTGTACGAGTACCCCACGAGCGTGGCGTCGGTGGCCGTGGAGCGGGAGTACCGGGGCGAGCGGGCCGTGTTCTTCGGCCGCGTGGACGGCCCGGCCGAGCGCCCGCTGGTCGAGACGGACGCGCGCGTGCGGGTCCTGCGGGAGGCCCCCGTGGAAGAGGTCAAGTGCTTCCGCAAGTTGCTCCGCGTGGCCCGGCTCCCGCGCCCGCTGCGGCGGTGCCTCCTGTGGCTGGGACTGAACCTGCCCCGATCCCGGCCCGCCCAGTTCGGCACCTTCGGGCTGAGCTCCTACGCCTCGCTGGGCGCGGAATCGCTGCACCCGATCTCCCCGCTGACCGCCACCCTGACGTACGGCGTCATCCAGGCGAGCGGCTCGGTGACCGTGCGGGTGGTGTACGACCACCGTGCGTTGGACGGTGCGACCGCGGCCCGGGTGCTCGCGCGATTAGAGGCCGAACTGATCGGGCCGATCTGCACCGAACTGCGCGCCCTGGCGGCTCCGCAACCGGCCGGAGTGTGACGCTGGCGCTGCTGGCGTGAGGCGCCGAGCCCGGCGGACGTGCGCCGGCCGCAACGGCAACGGCTGTTTCGTGCGGTCGCACACGGCCCGCACCGTCCGGCGCCCGCGGCGGAATCGCCGTGGATCGCCCTCGTGCCACGCCCGCCCGGGGCACCACTTCTCGCGGGCCTCCTTCCTTCGGTCGGTTCCGTTGGTACGATAGGAGCGGCGGCCGGCGCCCGGCCCCGACCGCCCCGGGAGGCCTCTCCATGATCCGCGTGGCCCGCGTCCTGTACCCGACCGACTTTTCGAGTTACTCGAACTTGGCCTATTTTCATGCCGTCGCGCTGGCCGAGGCGCACGGCGCGACCCTGGCCGCGGTTCACGTTTACGCCCCCGGGACCGGCCTCACCCGCGAGCAGGCCAAGGGGCTGCTCGAGCAGGTGCGCCCGGCGAACCCGAAGATTTCGGTCAGCCACGTGCTGCTGGAGGGCGACCCGGCCGCGGAGATCGCCCGCTACGCCGCGGACGCCGGGATCGACCTGATCGTGATCGGCACCCACGGCCGCACGGGCGTCGAGCGGCCCGTGATGGGCAGCGTGGCCGAGCGCGTGATGCGCGAGTCCGCGTGCTCGGTGCTCGTGGTGAAACTGCCGAAGGGGGCGGTCGGCGCGGAGCCGGCGGCCGAAGTCCGCGCCTGACCACCGGAGACCTGTACGTGTCCGCTGCCGATCTGCCCGACGACGAGCCGGCCCCGCAGTTCCCCGCGGCGTTCCGATCCGCGGTCGCGGGCCGGCTCGCGGCCGGCGGGTACGCGGTCGCGACCTGGGAGCCGGGCGGGGTGAACGTGCGCCCGCCGGGGGGCGGCGACGAGCAGTACATCGGGCTGGCGAACCTGTACCGCCGCGCGAAGGCCGCCGACGCGGCCGAGTGGCCCGAACTGATCGACGGGTTCCTCGACCGGCTCGCCCGGGCCGTCGCCGCGCCCGACATACCGCACGACCTCATGACCGTCGCGGACCGGCTGCGCCCGCGGCTCGGGCGGCCGTTCGACAAGCGCGCGGCCCACCCGTGGGGCATCCCGCTCCCGGGCACCGGGCTGGAAATCACCCTGGTGGTGGACTTCCCGCACACGATGGCGTTCGTCACCGACGAGATGCTGAAGCGCTCGCGCAAGCGGGGCGAGGATCTGCTCGACGTCGCGGTCGAGAACTTGCGGAACGCGACCCCGGCGGACTTCTTCGACCGCGCCTCGCCGGACCACGACATCTACCTGGGGCACACCGGCGACAGCTACGACGCGGCCCGCGCGCTGCTCGTGGAGGAGCTCATGCCGGACTCCCCGGCGGGGTTCTGGGTGGCCGTCCCGAGCCGGGACGAACTCGCGGTGTGGCCGGTGTCGTTCCCGGCGATCAAGGACGTTCACGGCCTGCACCTGTTCGCGGTGGAGAACTTCCGCGAGCACGCGTACCCCATCACCGATGACGTGTTCTGGGTGTGGCACGGGGTGTGGCACCCGTTCATCACGCTGAAGGACGGCGACTCGGTGATCGACCCGCCGGAGCTGTTCGTCGAGGCGCTCCAGGCGCTCGAAGGGCCGAAGCCCCAGTGACGCGCGGGCCGGCCCGTACGCTCACGCTCATGCCGGCAGTTTTTTCGAGGCCGGCAAACGTGACTGGATCGGACGCGGTTGACCAGATAGGCGTTGGGTCATCCCAAGAGGCTGGCCCATGAAGAAGCCGACCGTGACTCGTGACCTGACGCCTGCGCGAAGCGACTGTACGGTACGCGCTGCGGGCGGCCATGTGGACCGAGCACGCCGACCACCGGACCCTGCACACTCTCGTCGGTAGCGCACGCCTGACGCTCACGATGCGCCGGTGCCGCACTACCTGTAAGTCGTGTCCAGGATGCGGAACGTGTGCGCCCGGGGCACCCGGCGGCATCCGCACGCCACGCTCTTGTACCGACCCAGATCGATCGCCACAATGGTGCCCGACGACAGCGCAAGCCTTTGAGGTCCCAAGGGCGCCTCGCTCTCACCGTAGCACACGCGGCTTGCATGGATTCTTTCGGCAACCCCAAGCCGCATGAGGGCGCACGGTGGCAGATCCGAGCCGCAAGTGGTTGGAGCAGGTCTGGGCGGCCGGTGCTGCGGGCAAGCGGCCCGACTGGGCGGACCTTGAGTGGTACGCTGTCGACGACTTCGGCCGCGTCGGGACGCTCACCACCGCCGGTCCGGGGCCGGTCCCACGGGCGGTCTTCCGCGACCTCGACTCGCACCTGATGCTGTCGGCCCTGCTGGCGGACCTGCCGCGGCGGAGCAAGCCCAAGCCGGAGCTGTTCCTATACCCCGGCCGGGTAGTGATGAGCTGGCGCCGGGCGGCCGAGCGCGGGCTGTACGCCTACGACTACGTGTACGGCGGCAAGGAGGCCGACGGTTACCGCTTGGTGGCGCGCCCCGCCGTGCCGTTGTCGCTGGACGTTCTGCCGGAGTGGGCACGGGAGTATTTGGCAGGCTTCCGCCTGCGGGGTGAGTCGTTCCCAGAGTCAGCGGGGCGCGTGCTGGAAGTGTCGCGAGTCCGGGGTGGGTTAGTGTCGTAGCGCCGAACCCGGCGATGCAGCAGACGGCGGGGGCAGATAGGCTTTCTGGGGTTCGTAGCTCACTCAGCCCCCGCCGCTGCTGAGCTCTTTGTTCGGCAACAGAGGACGTAGCCCATGAAATTTGTTCGCCCCCTGCTGGCGGCCGCGGCGTGCGCGATGTTCGGCTGCGCGGCTGAAGACAAGCCGGAAGTCACCCCCGTCAGCCCCCGCAAATCGGACACCCTTGACCCCGACGATATCGGGATCGGTAGGTACGTGTTCGAGGCCAAAGTGCCGGCCGGAAAGGTCATGGTGCTCCGTCGCACCGCAGAGCGGAATGGCCGCAAGGGTGGGGCGGTGCTGGAGACGATCGAGCACACGAACGGTGGCCAAGCGCGGCAGGTGGTGCTCGTGTACGACCGGTCCGCGTTCCCCTTCGCCGACGGGGCAAGGGACGAGGTTCGGGTTCGTGGTCAGGGAGGCGAGGCCATCTACTCCGACCGGCGCTGCACCGGCAAATCGATCCGCCCAGGCCGGCTGGAGTTGGAAATCACCGGCGACGGGAGGAAGGACACCGTCCGGTTGACCTACGACTGCTTCGTCGAAGACTACGCGACGACGAAGAAGCGCGTCCCCGAGTTGCCGGTGGCCTCGCCCGGCGAAACGTGGAGCTACAACATGACCTTCGGGGGTAAGTAGCCCGCCGAACCCGGCGCTGCACCGGACACCGCCACGTAGTCTGAGTTGCGTTGCTCCCAGGAGAGGGCCGTGCCGGCGAGCTGTTTGGTCGGCGAAGAGGAGGTGTGCGTATGAGTGAGGGCTTTGGGGACCTGCCCAAGTTCCCCGGGGACCTGTCGGACCGTTTGCCCCCACGGTTATCGGAGCCCCCGGACCGGTGGTCGGACCGGCTCCGCCACGCTTGGCTCGTGTACCTGCTCCTGGCGATTCTGGGTCCGATGTGGGTGGCCGCCCTCGTGCTCACGTTCGTGTACCTCGGCGAACCGCTCGGATTTCTGTCGCTAACGGTGGTGATGTTCCCGGTGGGTCTGTACCTGCGGGTTGTCACCTGGCGGACGCTCAGTGGGCGGGACCCGGATACGGGTAAGCGGATCGGCCGGCCGGAGCAGTAACCGACACCGTCGGTAAGGCGCGGCATCCGCCGCGAGGTGCGGTCGCGCACCTCGACTACCGATGGCGTGATACCGCTTCTGTGGGTAACCGCGGGCGCTGACCCCGCGCAACGCCTGTATCCGGTTCCGCGGTACACGCCGGCGGCCCCTGGCTGCTGCCAAGCTGATCTTGCTAGACGAGGGTTTGGCGCAAACAGCAAATGCCGATCCGTTGTTCATCGTTGTGTCGGAACCCTGTAATTCCAGGCCGCCAACTTGAAACGACTGGATTCGGCATCACTCCGGCTTCAGCTCTTCGGGCAGGGCGGGCAGCACCTTCGGGTCGGCTCCGCCCGCCAACTTGTCGGCGGGGTCGGGGAACGCCACGGACTCCACCGCCAAGTCGGCGGGGCGGACCGCGGACAGGTCCTTCAGCCCGGCCGGTGCCGCCGCGAACTTCACCTTGCCCAACCGAACGCCGCGGGCCGACAGGGGCTCACCAACGTTGTTGGCCCAGTCGTTCCAGCCCCACTCCTTCACACTGCCGTCGCCGCCGGCGCGGACCTGCGCCACCACCGCCGCCGCGTCGAAGTTGGCGTAGCGGTTCGGCTTCCCGGGCACCCGCCACGCCAGTACCGATTTCCAGTCCGTCGGCTCGACGCCCTCGATCTCGACGAGCGGCCGGCCCGCCCCCGGCACGTCCACGAACAGGCAGTCGTCGGTCTCCACCTCGAGCTTCGTGAGGCTCGAACTCCGCATCAGATCGGTCGATTTCCCGCCGCGCAGCTCGACCACCGGCCCGCCCGTCAGAGCCGTGACCCGGGTCAGCCGCGCGCTGCTGGTGCCGGTCCCGCCTTCGCCGCCTGCCTGGACGAGCACCACCGGCCCGTCCAGGGCCGTGAGGGTATCGGTCACCTCCAGGGCGAGCGGCCGGCTCACCTCGACCCACACGGCCCGGCCGCGCCCGCGGACCACGCAGCGCTCGAACACAATCTTGGGCACCGCCCGCGCCGTTCCGGTCATCTTCATCACTTTTTCGGGGTCCGGCAGGAGGACCGCGGCGGCTCTCGAGTCGTCCTCTTCGGCGAGCGTGAACGCGCACCGGCGGAAGGTGCATCCCTTTCCGCCGATCACCGCCACCGCGGCTACCGTCTGCCCCTCCTTCGGTGTGAGCCGGAACGTCAGGTCCTCGAACGTCACCTCGCCGGACTTTAGCTTGAAGAGGCTCTGGTCGCGGTCCATGTCGCCCTGGATCACGAGCACCGGCGCGAACCCCTTCTTGGGGCGGAACGTGACCCGCAGTTCGCCCCCGTTCGACTTGGCCGCTGTCTTGAGCTCCTCATTGTCGACCCGCAGGTCGCCGGTGTGATGGATGAGGACGACGTCGTCCGGCCGGGCCACGCGCAGCAGCGCCCGCAGGTCGCTGAACTCGCCGGGCCGCAGGTCCTCGGGTTTCGCGTCCGGGTGCCACACCTTTTCGGTCACCTCGGCCGCGGACAGCGGGCGCGCCGGCGGCCAGATCTTGAGGTCCGGGTACGCGCGGTGCCGCCACGCGAGCAGGTCGTGCCGTTCGGCGTCGTTGAACGCCGCCCCGCGCGGCTCCGGGCGCCGCTTGTCGCTGGTGAACAGCGCCGGTTCGGTGCCGAAGCCGAGCCGGAACGCCGACCACGGGCTCGGGCCGGCCGCCAGCGCCGCGGGGTCCGGGTTCGCTTTGTCCCACGGGCGCTCGCGCAGCTCGACCTTCCCCTTGTCCTCGACCGACAGCCCCGTAACCCCGCGGCACTCGTCGAACGTGAGCGCCCGGTCCGCCCCGCGCACCGGGTTCACGGCGTAGAACGCGCTGGCCCGCCCGGCGGGCAGCACCAGTTGCACGCCCCGGAACGTCACCCCGCGCACCCGGATCACGGCCCCGCGCGCCGGTTGGTCCTCGAACACGCTCGTCGGTAAAAGGGACGGCCCGTACACCGGGGCGAACACGCAGTCCTCGGCCCGGACCGTCAGGTCGCCGGCCGCCTCCGCCGCCGCGCCGCCGGAGTTGAGCATGAACGAGCACCGGTCGAACTGGGCCTCCGACCGCCCGCCCGCTTCGCCCGGGGCGTCGAACTGCACCACCGCGGTGTGCGGCGCGAACCCGCAGTCGGCGGCGGCGGCGGTCGAACCGGCCGGGAGCGTGAGGGCGACCGCGCCGGGGCCGAACAGGCACCGGGCGAGGGACACGCGGGGCACGCGGCCGTCGGTGCTCCGGGTCACGCTCACCGCACTCGCGCCGCCCGCCTGTCCCGGGAACGACTCGTCGGGGGCGCCGGGCGCGGACCGGAACACGCACTCGGTCAGCTCGACGCGCTCGGCGTCTTCGAGCCGCAGCCCGGTCCACGCCCCGCGCTCGCTCTCGGCGGGCCACTCGCGTGTCGGCGCGGTGCAGACGACCCACACCCCCCGCACGGCGACCGTTTGCGCCTTGATCGAGAGCGCGCCGGGCGGGAGCACCAACCGGGAGCCGCGCCCCTGTCCGTCGGGCGTCCCGACCAGCTTGAGGCTCGCCCCCTGGAACGCGATCGGCTGGGTCAGCTTCGACAGGTCGAAGCTGACCGGCGCGAGGGTCACCTCGTTCGTGGATGGGTCCGCGAGCCGCTTCGCCAGCTCATCGACCGTGCGCACCACGCCGCCGGCCTCCGCGGCCGGCGCGAGCACCGGCCCGCCCTTGGTCCCGGCGACCGGTTCCGGCGCCTTTGCGGCGCTCTCCGGGGGGGGCTGGATGCCCGGGGCGCGCCCGGGGTCGGCGGTGGACACCACGAACGCCACGACGGCCGCCGCCACCGCTACGACCGCCAGCACCCACCACGGGCGGATCGTCGGCACCTCGGGCAGCACCTGCTTGTCCGCCGGCACCGCCTGCGCCGCGGGATCGTTGGCGACCGCGTCCGCGATGTTCAGTTGTTCGGCCAACCCCTTCAAATGGGCGATCAGCTCGGTCGGGGTCTGGTACCGCGCGTTCGGGTCCTTCATGACCATGCGGGCCAGCACGGCGGCGAGTTCATCAGGGATCCCGGGGTTCAGCTCGCGCGGGTCGAGGAAGTCGTCCTCCTGGTGCGCCCGAAGCTTCCGCGCCGCGGTGCCCTCGGGGACCGGCGGGCGCCCGGTGAGCGCGTGGTAGAAGGTGCAGCCCAGCGAGTAGATGTCGGACCGCACGTCCGCCCGGCGCGGGTCCAGTGCCTGCTCCGGCGAGATGTAGTCGAACGTGCCGAGCGTCACCCCGGACTGCGTCACGCCCCCGTTGCTCAGCTCGGACCCGAGGTACCGGGCCAGCCCCATGTCCACGATCTTCGCGCGGCCGTCCGGGGTGATGAGGATGTTCGACGGCTTGATGTCGCGGTGGACCACGCCGCGCTCGGCGGCGTGGTTCAGCCCGGCCGCGACCTGGATCATGTACCGGACGCACTCGGCCTTCGGGAGCCGCCCGCGGCGGTCGATGAGCACCCGCAGGTTCTCGCCCTCGACGAACTCGAACGCGATGAAGTGCAGCCCCTGGTCCTCGCCGCAGAAGTAGACCCGGGCGATGTTCTCGTGGTCGAGCTTGGCGGCCGAGCGCGCCTCCTGCTTGAACCGGGTCACGCTCTCGGGGTCGCGGGCGGCCTCCGGGGGCAGGATCTTCAGCGCGACGACGCGCCCGAGCTCGAGGTCGCGGGCCTTCAGCACCGCGGCCATGCCGCCCGCGCCGATGGCCTCGATCAGCTCGAAGTGCCCGAGCCGCCGGCCGGCGACGGACGGCGGCTCGCTGCCGGCCGGCGGCAGCGGGGCGGGCGGCGGCGTGAGCGGCCCCTTGTCCCCGTTCTTGGTGATGATGGTGGGGGCGTCGTCGGTGTTGGCGGCCACCCCCTGCGGCTGCGTGAGGAACTTCGCGATGTCGGACCCGGCGGCCCGCGCCCGGACCGAGCTGCCGTTCAGGATCAGGTCGGACAGCGAGTTGTTCGGCTGGTGCGCGGACGTGGACCCGCCGCTCAGCGGCGGCGCCTCGGCGCCCGGCGCCCCGGCCGACGGCGGGACCGGCGCGGCGTGGTTCGCCGCGGACGGACGGCCGGTCGGGTCGGTCGGCGTTCCCATTTCGGTTCGCACCCCGTGCGGGCGGCGCCCGCGAGTTCTGTCGGCCGCCTCAAAGAAAGGGCATCGGCGGCACGTAAAACGCTCCCCGTTGTGGGGAGCCGGCATCCTGCGCCGCGCACGAGAACGGGCGTCCGGCCCGCGCGTAAAGACGCGATCACTGATTAGTTGACGTCACTATAGCTCACGGCCGCCCGCGGTGTCAATTCGCACAATTCGCGGGAACCGGGTGAGACAGCAAAGGGCTCCGCGCATTGTGCCACCGCGACGCGGCGATCGCAATGCCATTGCCTGCTCAAAATCGGAGCAAACCATGAGCCGGTTCACCGCTCTTCTGCTCGCCTCGGCGACAGCACTCGTGATGGCCGCCGACGAGAAAAAAGATGACCCCGGGGCGCCGAAACTTACCGAGGCGGAGTCTGCCCTCGTCGAGAAGACAAACGCTGAACGCCGAAAGGCGGACCGGAACCCGCTGAAGCCGAACGCGAAGCTGATGGACGCGGCCCGGAACCACGCCGCCGACATGGCGGCTCAGGACAAGCTCGAACACGTTTTGGATGAGAAAACCCCGGCAGATCGTGTGGCGGCGGCGGGCTACAAGCCGCAACTCGTGGGCGAGAACATCGCGTGGAACGCCAAGGACGCAGCCGGAGTTGTCGCCGAGTGGATGGACTCGCCCACACACCGCGACAACATTTTGCGCGCCGAGTACACCGAGATCGGGGTCGCGGTGGCGAAGAACAAACGGGGCGAGCCGTACTGGGTGCAGGTGTTCGGCAAGCCGTGAGAGCCGCCATTGTTTATGGGGAGAGGTGCGTGTCCAAAACGATTGTCATCACCGGGGCGACGCGGGGGCTAGGGCGGGCGCTGGTGGCCGCGTTCGCCGCCAGCGGGCACACGGTTGTCGGGTGCGGGCGCAGCGACGGCCACGTCCGCGCGCTCCGCACCGACTACCCCGGCCCGCATTCATTTACGCAGGTGGACGTGACCGACGCGAACGCGGTGCTCAACTGGAGCGCGGTCGTGTTGGAGCGGTACGGGCCGCCGGACCTGCTCGTCAACAACGCGGCGCTGATGAACACCCCGGCCCCGCTGTGGGAGGTGCCGCCCGACGAGTTCCGCGCCCTGCTCGCCGTGAACATCGAAGGGGTATTCAACGTGATCCGCGCGTTCGTGCCGGCAATGGTCGGGCGCGCGTCGGGCGTGATCGTGAACCTCTCGAGCGGGTGGGGGCGGAGCACGTCGCCGGAGGTGGCGCCGTACTGTGCCACGAAGTACGCGATCGAGGGGCTGACGCTCGCGCTCGCGCAGGAACTGCCCAAGGGGATGGCCGCGGTCCCGCTGAACCCCGGGGTCATCGACACCGACATGCTGCGCCACGCGTGGGCGAGCGGCGCGGCCAGCTACCCCAAACCGGACGTGTGGGCGAAACGGGCCGCCCCGTTCCTGCTGAACCTCGGGCCGAAGGACAACGGCCGCTCGTTGAGCGTGAACTGAGGAAGGCAGGATTAGCCACAAAAAAGCACAAAGGAAAACCAGAGCAGAAGAGTTGAATTCGCTCTCGCGCTCTGGTCTTCTTCTTGTGCCTCTTATGCTTTTTTTGTGGCCATCCCTGCCTCTTGGTTCCTCGTCATGCCTCCCAAGAAAGTCGCGGCGGTCGTCACCGAGTACCGCAAGTGGTCGCACGCGGACGTGATCCTCCGCAACCTCCTTAGCGGCTACCCGGACGGCTCCCGGCCGAACATGCAGCTCGTCTCGCTCGTCACCGACCAGGTGCCGAAGAACGACATGAGCCGTGACCTCGCCAAGAAGTACGGGTTCAAGATCTGTGACACGGTGGCCGACGCGCTCACCCTCGGCGGGAAGGGGCTGGCGGTCGAGGGCGTGCTGTCGATCGGCGAACACGGCCAGTACCCCACGAACGAGAAGAGGCAGCTCCTGTACCCGCGGCGGCGGTTCTTCGAGTCGATTTGCGACGTGTTCGAGAAAACGAAGTCGTCGGTTCCGGTGTTCAACGACAAACACCTCGCGGCCACGTGGGCCGATGCGAAGTGGATGTACGACCGCGCGCGCAAGCTGTACGTCCCGTTCCTGGCGGGCTCGTCGATCCCGGTCACCTGGCGCAAGCCGCACGTGGTGCTCCCGAAGGGGTGCGAGCTGGTCGGCGCGGTGCAGATCGGGTACGGGCCGTTCGAAGCCTACGGGTTCCACGCGCTCGAAGGGCTCCAGTGCATGGTCGAGCGCCGGAAACTGGCGAGCGGTGGGCGTGAGCCCCCCGAGCAGGGCGTGACGGCGGTGACGTGCCACACCGGGAAGGCGATGTGGGAGGCGCTCGACGCCCACGCCTGGACGAAGCCGCTCCTCGAAGCCGGGCTGAAACGGGCGACCGCGCACGCCCCGGGCGATATGCGCGCCCTCACCGCAAAGGCCGCCGACGCCGGCACGTTTGAAATCGAGTACCGCGACGGGTTCCGGGCGTTCGTGGTGCTGCCGAACGGCTGGGTTCACGAGAACGAGGGCTCGCCGTTCATCTTCGCCGGCCAGCGGAAGGGAGCGGACAACCCGGACGTGTGCCAGTTCTACCTCCAGCAACCCGACCCGTTCGCACACTTTGCGGAACTCACGCGGGCCATCGATTCGCTCGTCGGCACGGGCCACGCCCCCTATCCGGTGGAGCGCACACTGCTCACGACCGGCGTCCTCGACGCCGCGATGACGAGCCGGCACGAGAAGGGTAAGCGAATCGCAACTCCTCACCTCGCAATCGCTTACGCGCCGACCGAGTGGGGGCCGGCGAAGGGCGAAATCCCGAAAGCTGTGAAGCCGTAAATGCCGCAAACATCTGGGGCGCGAGCGCGGCCCGCCTAAGGTATGCGCTATCAAACGGACGGGGCCGAGAGCCGAGGCCGCGGATACCAAAGGTGAAGACGCACCGAGTAACAAACGAGCTAGACGGCCAGAGCGGTCGGCCCAGCGCCCCAGGGGCGACTTGCAGGGATACCGGACCCGATATGATTCGCTACACGATCACACACGTCACCACCTACGACTACACCGAGCCCGTGTCGCTCTGTCAGAACGTGGCACACCTGTCGGCGCGCGACAGCACGCGGCAGCGCGCGGAACAGCCGGTGCTGTCGATCACCCCGGAACCGGCGGTGATCGAGGAACGGGTGGACTTCTTCGGCAACCCGGTTCATTACTTTACGATCCAGGAACCGCACCGCGAGTTGACCGTCCGTGCCGAGCACATCATCAGCGTGTCGGTTGAACCGCCGCCGGACCCCGCAACGACTCCGGCGTGGGAGTCGGTTCGCGACCAACTCAACTGGAACCGGGGCGCGGCGTGGATCGACGCCTACCAGTTCGTTTTCGACTCGCGGTACGTCGCGGCCGACGCGCGGTACGCGCGGTACGCCGCCGAATCGTTCACCCCGAACCGCCCGGTGCTCGAGGCCGCCCTGGAACTGATGGCACGGGTCCACAAGGAGTTCGTGTACGATCCGCGCGCGACGACGCTCGCGACGCCGGTCGCGGAGGTGTTCGAGAAGCGACGCGGGGTGTGTCAGGACTTCGCCCATCTGCTGCTCGCATGTTTGCGGTCGCTCGGGCTCGCGGCCCGATACGTGAGCGGGTACCTTTCGACCCTCCCGCCGCCCGGCAAATCTCGGCTCGTCGGTGCCGATGCCAGCCACGCCTGGGCCAGCGTGTTTTGTGGCGACATCGGGTGGATCGACCTCGATCCGACGAACGATCAGATCCCGGGCGAGCGTCACGTCTTGCTCGCATGGGGACGCGACTACGACGACGTGAGCCCGCTGAAAGGTGTCATTCTGGGGGGAGGGCAGCACGTTGTGAAAGTGTCCGTGGACGTTTGCCCGGATCCGCCCGAACTCGGTGTCGTGGGCTAAAGGCTACCGGTCAGAAGTCGTCAGGCCAGCAAGTCATAAAGTCACAAGACTTTGCCCCATGCCGAATTTGTGACTTTGCGACTTTCGACGCGCGGACTTGTGACCGGAAGTCCCAAAGTGTCCTGCCGTCGCCACAAAAAGTGTGAAACCCTTTCAGGGCAATGTGTTAGCGCCACGTGGGGCGGTCGGCGTAGTTGACGTTAGGGC
>NZ_JAXBLV010000247.1:0-22563 GCF_034097035.1 Gemmata algarum | reverse complement strand
TACAATGAGGCCCCACACGGGTAAAACTGTGTGGGGCTTATTCGTTTTTCCGCTTTGATCTATCGGCACGGCGGGAACCGTCCGTGCCCATCGTTGGGGCAAGTGCTAGGCATGCCATCGTTCAGCCAATCTCAGCGAAATCGCACGCACGTTTGCCATGATTGCAACCCTCTCGCTGCTCTCAACTCGAGGTACTTGAGTCGCAAATGCAAGTGGTCAGCCGTGACTTGGGGCAGTGCGGCCACGGCTAACGGGAACCGAACTCTGTACTGAGTTGTTGCGAGCGCAACTCTGGTGTTCCGGGGGGGGAACGCTACTCGCCTTCGAGGTCGGTGTCCTTCAGGTCGGTCAAGAACATGTGACCCGGCTTGTGTGTGATTGCGAACGGTGGTTTAGCCTGCATCAGAGCCGCTTGCGGTGTCACGCCGCACGCCCAGAACACTGGCACCTCGTCTGCCCGCACTTCCACTGCGTCGCCGAAATCAGGTTTCGAGATGTCGCGAAGGCCAATGGCGGTAGGATCGCCGAAATGGACTGGCGCCCCGTGGGCGCGGGGAAACCGGCTACAGATCTGAGTGGCTTTAATTCCCTGAGCGGGCGTGAGCGGGCGCATCGAGACAACCATCGGGCCGCTGAACCGTCCGGCAGGTTTGCACGGGACGTTCGTGCGGTACATCGGCACGTTCACGTTCTGCTCGATGTGCCGCACCGGCACCTTGGCGGCCAGAAGCGCCGTTTCAAAGGTGAAGGAACAGCCGATGACGAACGATACGAGGTCGTTTCGCCAGTATTTTGTAACCTCGGTAGGCTCCGCGACCAGTTCGCCGTGTTCCCAGACTCGGTAGGCCGGGAGGTCGGTGCGCAGATCGCTTCCGGGGGCGGTGAGCTTCGCCTCGGGATCGCCCGCTTCGGTCACATCAAGGAGCGGGCACGGCTTGGGGTTTCGCTGGCAGAACAGCAAGAAATCGAAAGCCCAGTCGCGTGGCAGGATCACCAGGTTTGCGTGGACGTAACCGAGTGCGAGGCCCGGAGTCGGCCCGGTGTGGCGGCCGACGCGACACGCGGCACGCACCGCACTACCGGTTGCATGAATCAGATCGTTCGACATCAGGACTCCAGAATCTCGCGAATCCGGACGAGCGGCTTCACGTACTCGTCCCACGTTAACCCGTCAACCGTGGCGGTCTGCTGGCCCGTCACGCCGTCCACGAGCGGCCCCTCTCGCACCATGATTTCGAGAATCTTGCGCTCGCAGTTCGGGTCGAAGAGTTCACAGTGCGGCGTCACCCCGCGCAGAATGTAAACGCCCGCGGCGAAGGCATAAGCGCCCCAGTTGCTGACCCCACACACGATCAGGTGATCCGTCGGGACGCGGCAGTGAATCAGGTCGCCGTTCGGGATGTTCTTGACGATCGTCTCATGAGGAATCTTCCCCATCCCGATCTCGTTGCCGCCGTCGCCGATACCGATGGTTTCGACGAACCGCTGCTCGGCGTTGCGCAGGAAGCCCCCGTCGACCGGCTTGGTAAACGCGGTGATGTCGCGGCCGCGCATTGAGTAGTAGCGTCCGTCGCTCGCCCGGCCTACGTGTTCGATTGCGAGGTAGTGGGTGGCCGACTGACCGGGCCACGCTTCGTCGAGTTGGACAACGTAACTCGGTTGATCGGATTCGTCCCGGTACTCGATGTACGCGGGCTTCAGCGTGGTTCCCTGTGCAATTGCGGCGTGCAGCGCGCTCACGCATGCCTTCTGGCCACTCAGACCGACCTGATAGCCGAGCGGTACCAGGGCGCGGAACAGGAACGCGGCGCCGAGCGGGCCGTCGGTCTCGAACGCCGGCGGGTTAGCTGTCGGGATGTAGAAGCCGGTGGTTACATCGAGCGCGGCATTAGGAGTTCCCACGAAACCCCGGCACGCGGCCTCAAAGTCGCCCTTAGTGGCGGTGAACAGGTTGTCATTCGGATCACGTCCCAGACCGCGGTTGCCGGGGTCGGTTTGGACGGCGGCCAGAATTGCGGCCAACTTCTCGTCGGTGGTCATGTGTGGGTGTTCAGCAGATGGGCGAACCGGCCGCGCCAGATCTTCGGCACCTCCGACTTCACCGTGACGGGGTTTTTGGACGTCGGGTGCAGGAACGTGAGGCTCCGCGCGTGCAGCGCGATCCCGTTTCCGAACGGTAGCTTGCTGCCGTACTTGTGATCGCCATAAATCGAGGCGCCCCGCGACGCGAGTTGCACCCGCAGTTGGTGCTTGCGGCCGGTGTGCGGTCGCAGTTCCAACCAGATCAGACCGTTGTGGCGCCCGCGCACCTGGAACAGCAGACGCGCGAACTGCGCGCCGGGCGTTTCGGGCGCCACGGTTTCGACGCGGGCGTTGTCGTCGTCCTTCTGGAGCCAGTCTTCAAGTGAGCCGTCATCGGCGGTGGACCAAGGGCCGGGCGCTTGCGCTTCGATCACCGCCCAGTACACCTTTTCGACGCCGCCCTCGCGGAACTGCTCGCTGAGCCGCGCCGCGGCCTTACTCGTGCGAGCGAATACCAGCGACCCGCTCACCGGCTTATCAAGTCGGTGGACGACCCCTAGGAACACGTTCCCCGGCTTGTCGTACTTCTCTTTCAGGTACGCCTTGACCAGTCGATCGACGGTCTCGTCCTTACCGTCGAAGTGCGTGGTGGGCCACCCCGCCGGCTTGTTCAGCGCGAGGCAGTGGTTGTCTTCGTGCAAGATGTCGAGACTGTCCGCGAACGACATAGGTGACATCATAGCGGGAGCGGACGGCGCTCGAAAGCGATGTCCGCTTCCCATCGGGCGGCGATGCCGAAGAGTTGGGCCTCACCGAACCGCGGGCCGATCAGTTGCACGGAAAGCGGCAACCCTTCTGGCGACCAAGCGAATGGGAGCGAAACCGTGGGGAGCCCGACGTAACTCCAGGGCGAGTTAAAGACCGGGTTGCCGGTCGTTTCGCTCGTTGGTGCGGCCCCGGTTGTGGCGGGGGTGAGCAGAGCGTCGTAGTGATCGAATAAGGCGTCGCAGAGCCGCGACAGCCGCTCTTGGTGGGCTTTGCAGTTCGCGTATTCCGGCGCCGGAGTGTTCAGCCCTTCGCGCAGGAGGGCCGTCACATTCGGCGGATAGTCATCCGGATACCGGGCTAAGCGTGGGGCGTGATACGCCGCGGCCTCGACCGCCATGACGGTGGTGTGCCGGCGTGTAACTTCTCCGAATTCGGCTGGTAACGGTGTTCCGAACGATTTCATAACGTCGATCGGAACCGTCCCATGAGTTGTCGTTGCGAGTCCGCCGATGCCTTCACGTGTTCGGACATGCGATGCGATTTGCTCGCGGAGAACCGGCGTGGTGCGTTCGTGGAACATCCCACCGAGCACGGCGATTCGTTGCGGATCGGGCGACGTGAGCGGCGCGTAAGTGAGGTCCGGAACGCGCTCACCGGCGCTGGCCGGATCGCGTGGGTCGCGACCGGCGATGGTCTCGAAGATCCAGGCCAGTCCGTTTACGCAGTTCGTCATCACCCCGATGTGGTCGAGGCTCGGGGCCAGCGGCAGCACACCGTCAACGCTTACCCGGCTGTGTGTCGGTTTCAGGCTGTACACGCCGCAGTAGCTCGCGGGGCGGGTGATCGACCCGCCCGTCTGGGTTGCAAGTGCGCCCAAACACATTCCGCACGCGACCGCCGCCGCCGAACCGCTCGAGCTGCCGCCCGGAGTGCGGTCGAGGTTCCAGGGGTTGCGCGTGACCGGCGGGTCGAAGCTGGCGTAAGCGGTCGTGACCGTTTTGCCGAGGATGACGGCGCCGGCCTGACGCAGCCGTTCCACGCAGGTGGCGTCGCGGCGAGCATAGCTCTGCGCCCAACGCTTCGACCCACACCCGGTGGGCATGTCGAACACGTCGATAATGTCTTTGATGCCGACGGGGATGCCGTGCAGCGGCCCGCGGTAGTTGTTCTGTTTCAGTTCCGCGGTGAGACGGGCGGCCTGCTCGCGCGCGCCGTCGCGGTCGATGTGAACCCATGCGCGGACGCGGTCCTCGTACCGGTCGATGCGGGCGAGGCACTGCTCGAGGAGGTCCGCGGGCGTGAGTTCCCCGGTGCGGATGAACCCGGCGGCGTCTGTGATCGTCAGTGGTTCGGGCATTGAATGGGTTCTCGTTGGCATGACGCACAGGGCTCCCGCCCTGTGCTACGTCCGGCGGCCCCTCCGGGGCGGAAAGACAACCGTACGCGGCGCACATTTATGCGCCTTTAGCACTCGGAGGGGCGCTGGGCGAAGTGGGAGCCCTGTGCGCCAACTGCTTGTACAATGGGGCGGTCGTTCGTCCCTCGGGGGCTCGTCCGTGCCGCAAACTTACACGCGGTTGCTGTACCATGTTGTATTCAGCACCAAGAGCCGCGAATCATGGCTCGAACCCGCGTGGCGTCCCGAACTGTACGAGCTTATCGGTGGGGTAGTGCGGAACCGAAAGGGCGAAATGCTCGCCATCGGCGGTGTGTCGGATCACGTTCACCTACTGCTTCGGTCGCCCGCGACACGATCGCTGTCCGACGTGGTACGCGATGTGAAAGCGAACTCGTCCGGGTGGTTACACGACCGCGGGGTTTTTCCGTTCGACTGGCAGGACGGGTACGGCGCGTTCATGCTGGGGCTGTCCGCGATTCGCGGCGTAAGCACATACATTGAGAACCAGGAGGCGCACCACGCCCGGGCCTCGTTCGCCGACGAGATGCGGGCGATGCTGCTTGCCAGTGACGCTACGGAAGACGAGTTGCGCGATTGGGGCTAACGTCTTCCGCTGCCGCGTTTCTGGCGCCCTGTGCTACGCCCGGCGACCCCTCCGGGGTGCTAAAGGCACGCAAGCGGCGCCGCGTACGGTTGTTTTTCCGCCCCGGAGGGGCCGGCGGACGTAGCGCAGGGCGGGAGCCCTGTGCGTCATGAGGTGTGAGTCGATGCAGAAGGTGAAGGTCGCGGTTCTGGGCGGGTCCGGGTACACCGCGGTGGAACTCATCAAGTTGCTGCTGCGGCACCCGGGCGCGGAGATCACCGCGGTCACCTCGCGACAGGCCGAACACGTTGCGGACCTGCACCCGTCCCTGCTCGGCCGTCTCGACCTCCAGTGCGAGCCGTTCGATCCCGACGCGCTGAAGGCGAAGGGCGTGCAGGTGGCGTTCGGGTGCCTGCCGCACGGCACCAGCATGGAGAGCATCCCGCCGCTGCTGGACCGCGGCATCCGGGTGATCGACCTGAGCGCCGACTACCGCCTGCGCGACGCGACCGTTTACCAGGAGTGGTACAAGGAAACTCACCACGACGCCAAGAACCTCGCGCACGCCGTTTACGGTCTGCCGGAGGTGTACGGCGACACGCTCGCGGGCGCGCGGCTCATTGCCAACCCCGGCTGCTACCCCCAGACCGCGATCCTGGGGCTCGCGCCTCTGGCGGCGAACAGGCTGATCGAACTGTCGGGGATCGTGATCGACAGCAAGAGCGGCGTCAGCGGCGCCGGGCGCACGCCGAAGCTCACCACACACTTCCCGGAGTGTAACGAGAGCGTCTCGGCGTACTCGGTCGGCACTCACCGGCACACGCCGGAGATCGAGCAGGCTCTCGGCGACATCGCGGGCGCCGCGGTGTCGGTGATCTTCACCCCGCACCTGATGCCGATGGACCGCGGCATCTTCAGCACCATTTACGCAACCCCCACGAAGCCGGTGAGCGAGGCCGAGCTAACGGCACTGTACCGCGGCTACTTCGCGGGCAAGCCGTTCGTGCGGGTGCGCACCGCGCCGCCCGCGACGAAGGACACGACCGGTACGAACTTCCTTGACGTGTGCGTGAAGGTGGTGCGGGGCAAGGTGCTGGTGCTCGCGGCCGAGGACAACCTGATCCGCGGCGCGAGCGGGGTGGCGGTACAGAACTTCAACCGCGTGTTCGGGTTCCCGGAGACGATAGGGCTTCTGTAATGGACTTGCTGGCGCAACACGAGGCGTTCCTGCGGGCGATCTACGATGCGCCCGACGACGACACCCCGCGCCTCGTGTACGCGGATTTCCTCCAAGAGAATGGCGAAGAGGATCAGGCCGAACTCATCCGCGTGCAGTGCGAACTGGCTGCCAAGAAAGGGCAGCCCGAACACTCCGATCGGTTGTTGGAACTGGCCGCGCAAGAGCGCGTGCTCCTCGACCGCCTGCACCCGGAACTGCGGAGCCCCGCGACCCACGAGGTGGAGCGCCAGCGGTCCGGGTTCGTGCGCGGGTTCCGGCCGGCGGGTGGCACCATCGTCGTCTCGGCGCCGCTCCTCGCGCACGCGACCGAGGAGCGGTGGCGGATCGTGCGGAGCGAGCCGGAGGCGTTCGGCGCGCGGACCCTGGCCGTCGGGGGCGGGCTTTTGCGCCCGGAGCACATCGACACGCTGTTCGCTCTGCCCGCGGCCCAGCGCATCACCGAGTGGGGGCTCGGCGGGCACGTGCGCGAGGAGCGGTCGCACAGCGGCGCTGGCGCGTTCGACCTGATCGACATGGTTCAGCAGCCGGTCATCACGACCGCCGGCGTCGAGGCGCTGGCGCGGCACAAGGGCGCGCGGCGCATCACCGAACTCGACCTCCGCAACAACAACCTCGACAACGACGCGGCGCGGGCGCTCGTCCGGGCGCCGTACCTCGACAACCTGAAGCGCCTCCAGTTGCTCGAAGGGAACCGGTTCCGCGGCGCGGTGTGGCAGCAGGTGATCGCGCGGTTCGGCGAGGACGTGGTGGGCTGAACCGCGGCGGGTCGTCAGAAAGGGGCTCCGATGAAGTGGCTCGCACTTGCGCTCTCGGTCGCGTTCGCTCCGCTCGCGGCGGCGGCCGACGAGCCGAAACTGTCCGCGAAGGTGGAGAAGGTGGCGCCGCCGGACGCTCTCGCGGAACCGGTCCGCAAACTCCTCGACGAGCAGGCGCTGGTCGTGCGGGACGGCGACACCGAACTCATGACCGTGTGGTTCCGCACCGAGATCCCGGCGAAGGCCACCGAGGAGCAGATCAAGAACGGGCTCACCTACCGGGAGATCGCCGAAGGCACGCTCGTCGGAGCGGTTCGGTTCCCGGAGAAGTTCACCGACTTCCGGAAGCAGGAGATCGCGGCCGGCGTATACACGCTGCGGTTCGCCGTGCAGCCCGACATCGGCGATCACACGGGCACCAGCCCGCACCCCGAATTCTGCCTCATGAGTCAGGCGAAGGAGGACCGGAGCGCGGACGCGGTCGAGCCGAAAAAGCTGATCGAGATGAGCAGCCTAGTGAACGAGGGGAAACACCCCGCGGTGCTGCTGATGTGGCCGAACAACGGGAAGGACGCCGCTCGCGTGCAGGTGGTAAGTAAGGGGAACGGTGTGTACGCCGCGACCGTCCAGCGGTCACTGGTAGCGGACGGGAAGAAGGCTCAGCTCGGGTTCGCCGTAACCGTTGCTGGTGTCCGGAAAGAGTAAAGTCAGGGTAGCCACAAAAACGCACAACAGAGGACAGAAGAGAGATTGGCCACAAAAAAGCACAAAGGGCACAAAAGAAAACAGAAGAGCAAGACATGAGAGCGTGCCTGAACTCACTCTTTTGTCTTGCTCTTCTGCTTCCTTTTGTGCCCTTTGTGCTTTTTTGTGGCCAACCTGCCTCTACAACTTGTTCTCTCACTCTTTCTTGAGTGAGGCGGGCTTCCAGTTCAGCCCGATGGCCACGCCGCGTTCCTGCTT
The DNA here is from genome assembly GCF_034097035.1 of Gemmata algarum. NCBI lineage: Bacteria > Pseudomonadati > Planctomycetota > Planctomycetia > Gemmatales > Gemmataceae > Gemmata > Gemmata algarum. The sequence continues at coordinate 14,833 of NZ_JAXBLV010000247.1, read as the reverse complement.
CGCCTGGATCGCCCAGGGTGAGCCCTTGTACTTCGTCACGATCTCGCCGAACAGGGCTTGCGCCTCTTCGGCAATCTTCTTCACCTCTTTACCGCTCCGGAGCGTGTCGGCCGCCACCAGCGTGTACCCGTCCTGCCCCAGCTTCGGGTCGAGGGCCGGTACCGATTCGGTTACGAGGTTCCCGAGGAGCTTGTTGTACTCGTTCATGTACGCGAGCCGGGCCTTCAGCACGGCCAGCGCGAAGTCGTAGTGGGCCTGCCACCGCTTGCTCGGCTCTTCTTTGCGGGCGTCGGTCAGCCCCTCCAGCTTGATCAGCTCCAGTTCCAGTTCGGCGATGCTGACGGCCCAGAACTCTTGCTCCTTCTTCACCGCGGCCTTGAGGTTGTCGTTGATCGACCCGGTGATGGTGTCGCGGATGCGGGTCGCGCCGGCGCCCGGCGCCCACATCTGCCGCAACTTGCCGAACACCTCCAGGACCGCCACCCGGAGGGGATACTTATCCTTGTCCGCCATCACGTCGGCGATCTTCACGTCCTCGGCGTAGTCCTTCATCACGTCGGCGGGGAACGGGAAGTCCGCCAGCCCGATCTCGCTCAGGCCCGGGCGCAGCGGCGGCAGGGCGAGTTCGCGTTCCACCGATTTGACCTCCGCCGGTGAGGCCCCTTTCGGCGCCTGGGGCAGGTCGAAGCGGGCGGCGACCTTCTCGGCCGGGTCGGGTGGGGCCAGCGTCGCCGGGGCGGCCCCCGCGAGCGTCACCGTTTGCTTGCCGCCGCTGCCGGACTTCTCGGCGATGTCGCAGATCTCGTTGGTCCGCTTGGCGACGGCCGGGTGCCAGTCGTCGATCGGGAGCGGGTCCGCCGGAGTCGGGGGCGTTTTGGCGAGGCGGGCGTTGGCGACGAACCGGGCGGCTTCGAGGAACGCGCTGCCGCTGTACATCGGCCCCGCGAAGCCGTCGGGCCGCAACTGGGTCAGTTCCAGCGCGTTCTCGCCGGCCTTGCAGGTGGTCACCACCTGAACGCCGGCCGGCGGGCTGGTGAGCGCCTTGAACAGGCCCGCGCTCATGGGCTCGGACCCGGGCCGCACCTTGCCCTTCTCGGGGTTCAGCCGGCACACGTCCCACACCACCACCTTTTGCGCCGCCTTGCACTTCTTCAGCTCGTCGTAAAAGTGGTCCAGCGGAATCACGGTCTTCTGCCAGTCGTCGCCGTCCAGTTCGGCCTCGATCGGCGCGAGGTACGCCTTACCGTCCTTCTCGATCGCGTGCCCGCCGAAGTAGATGAAGACGCGGTCCTGGGCGCGGGAGGTCTTGAAGAACTCCTGGTAGGTGCCCTGGACCACGTTTTTCATAGGGAGCCGCTCGTCTTTGCCGGTCGCCGTGTCGGACAGCACGAACGTCTGGTCGTTGTCCTTGTCGCGGGGCACGCGCCAGTTGAACGCCATGTTGTTGGCGACCCCGGCCGGGCGGTCGGTGGCCCCGCCCGCGACCCCGGCGGTGAGCGGGTTCAGGTACATGTATTTGGTGACGGAGATGAACAGCATCCGCCGCGGCAAGGTGGCGTTGGCCCCCTTCGAGGGGCCGGAGCCGCCGGGCGCTGTGCCGGGGGATTGTCCCGTGCCCGGGGGCGGATCGGAGGCGTCTTTCCCGGGCTCTTTGTTCTTATTGTTGATGGCGAGCAGGTCGCCGATCACTTGTTCGCCGTAGAGGATGCCCGCGCCGACGAGCCCTGCGGCCAACACAAAAAACAGCGCGACCCCAATGAGTGCGCCCGAGCCGCGGTTGCGCCTCCTGGCCCGGACCGCGACGCCGCCCTCGGCGGGGTCCAGATCGAACGCGTTACCCGGTGCGGTCGGCCGGGCGGTTTTCGGCTTCGCCCGGCGCGCCGGGCGGTCCGGGTCCACTGCCGTGTTGGGCGCGGGTTGGGCCACCAGAACGGGTGGCGGGTAGCCCGGCGGAAGCGGGTACGCGGCCGCCGGGAGGCCGTTCGTATCATGGACCGGGACGGGGACCGGTTGCGGGAGCGCGCCGGGCGTGAGTGGGGCTTTGGCCGTCGCCCGGATCAGCGCCCCGCACTTCTTGCACTTCAGCGTCTGGCCGATCCACTGAGCCGGGATGTTCAGTGTGTTCCGGCACTTCGGGCAGGTGGCTCGCACGGCCGATTCCATCGTGTCCCCTCCGGCGCCCGCCGCTCGCGCCAGCGGCAGTCGTGCCTTTTATCTGAGGATACCTTACCAGATCCGGTTCCGTAAAGTCGCTCGCCGCGCGCGGGCCGGTCGTGCCCTGTTCGCGCCCCGAAATAAAACCCGCGCTGCGGGACAAACGGATCGGTGCTTGCCGGACGGCGGCCCACCCGACATTCTGACTGAGTAGGGGTGAACGTTGTAACATCCCGGATGCGAATACCGTTGCTTCGCCTTGCCGAGTTCTGCGGCGGTGGCTGCGGTTCCGGCGCCCGCCCGTCACGCGAGGGTTTCTGATGCAGATCGTGCTAATCGAAGGCGACGGGATCGGGCCGGAGGTGACCCAGGCGGCGTGCCGGGTGGTCGCCGCGGCCGGGGTCAAGATCGACTGGGTGAAGGCGCCCGCGGGCATCCCCGCCGCGGAGCAGTTCGGCGAGCCGCTGCCGGAGGAGACGCTGGAGATGATCCGGCGCTACCGGGTGGCGCTGAAGGGGCCGTGTACCACCCCCATCGGGAAGGGCTACCGCTCGATCAACGTCCGCCTGCGCCAGGGGCTGGAGCTGTTCGCCAGCGTGCGCGCGGTCAACACGCTTCCCGGCATCAACACACCATACGAGAAGGTAGACCTCATCGTCGTTCGCGAGAACACGGAGGGGCTCTACGCCGGGATGGAGCACGAGGTGGTGCCCGGGGTGGTGGAGAGCGTGCGGCTCGTGACCCGGGCAGCCGCGGAGCGGATCGTGCAGTTCGCGTTCGAGCTGGCGCGGCACCGCGGCCGGCGGATGGTGACGTTCTGCCACAAGGCCGACGTGATGCGGCTGTCGGACGGCCTGTTCCTCGAGGTGGCGCGGACGGTGGCCGAGGACTACCCGTTCATCCAGTTCGAGGAGAAGCCGATCGACAACGTCTGCCTGGAACTGGCGATGGACCCGTCGGGGTTCGACGTGCTCGTGATGGAGAACCTGTTCGGCGACGTGATTTCGGACCTCGCGGCCGGGCTGATCGGCGGCCCCGGGCCGGGGGGCGGTCTGGGGCTCGTGCCGGGGGCGAACTTCGGCAACCGGTTCGCGGTGTTCGAGGCCGTTCACGGCAGCGCGCCGGACATCGCGGGGAAGGGGATCGCGAACCCGATCGCGTGCATCCGCAGCGCGGCTCTGCTGCTGGAGCACGTGGGGCACCGGACCGCCGGCGAGCGGATCGAGCACGCGGTGGTCAAGACGCTCCAGGTGGGCGAGGGGCTGACCCGCGACCTGGGCGGCACGGGCACCACCGCGACGATCACCGAGCAGATCATTAAGAACTTGGGTGCATAAGGACTGCTAGCAGAACGCAACGGGCGCGCCGGTGCCAGCGCACGAATGCGGCAGAGCCGGTTCGTCCACCCGGCCTCGATACGCAAAGGTCGGGCGAGCGATCACAAGACCGGGGCCGCGGAGAGCGGCTCCGGATGCGACGACTTTCCTCACATCTGGCCCTCAAATCGAGCCGCGGTCGCGGACCATCCGCTCCCACATGACCACTGTGCCAACGCCCCCCGGCGATGGTCGGGTTGTGCCCAAACGTGCTTCGATCCCGGCCTGTGTGGTGGCTATCGTTCGATGAGTGTTTATTGTGATCGGGTAAATTCTCACGAAAGAGATGCGCTCGGAACGCGGGGTGCATCGGCTCCGGAATGGCACCGCGCATTTTCGGCACACTTCTCTCACCGTCCATGCCCGCGGTTCACACGACCGCGTTCGAGCCGAATGTGGCGGTCAGGCGCGTCTGCGTGTGCCACGTCAGGTTCGGTGTGTCGTCGGCCCGGCGGAGCTGGAGGGTGCGTAAGCGCTTCAGGTGGGGCGAGTCCATTACCGCCGCCGCACTGCTGTTCGTGAGGTGGAGGTAGCCCATCTTGAGCGAGGTGAGGCGCGACAGGGCGGCGCATCCGGCGACCGTGAGCAGCGCCGGCTCACCGAACGGGGCCGCGCTCAGCCCGCGGCGCCACGACCGCAGGTCGAGCGCGGTCAGCCGGTCGATTCCGCGCCACGTCACGAAGTCCGCGACCGTATCGTCAGACGATTCTACCACCCGCAGGTCGCGGAACGGTACACGCCCGATCAGGCCCGGCCACGCGGCGCGGACCGCGTCGAACGAGCCGAACACGGCCTCCGGGAACCCGCGCTCCCAGCGGCCCGTGTCGATGCCGGGCGGGAGGCCGAGGCGCCGGGCCACGCTGTCCACGCCGGACTGTGAGTTCAGCAACCGGGGCTCGGGCGCGTCGGGCACGCCGTGCGCCCAGGCCACCTGGACGCGGATCGCCGCTGCCCAATCGGCATTCAACTCGCCGCCCTGCTCCTGAAGCCAGTCCGCGAACACCAGACGGGGGGTGTCCTCTTCGGGCTGTGCGCAAATCGCGTGGAGCAGAGCAGTTTCGACCATTCTGTCTGCGTCGCCTTCCGTTCGTTGCGCTTACCCCGCGCCATTTTTTACGCCTGCCCTCGAACATTCACGCGGGAGCGTAACGTTGCAATCCCTTTACTCGCGTTCACGGTAATTTACATTTTCGTTCCCTTTCGTCGCGCGTGGCATGAACTACGTTCCGAGCAGATTCAGGTGAGCGCCTGACGCCCCAATTTACCAGGGTTGCCGTCGCCGAGGGATTTCAGCGGGCGGCGTCATTCCCAAACGCGATCAACACCATGAACTGGATCGACTCGATTCGGCGCCAACTTCGCATCGGCGTGAGTTCCAACCGGAGCGCCCGCCGGGCGTCCCGTCCGCAGCTCGCGCTGACCCGCCTGGAAGACCGCGTCACCCCGACCGTTGACACCTGGACCGGGGCATCGAGTAACCTGTGGTCCGACAACGGGAACTGGCTGGACAACTCGGCCCCCACGATGGGCGAAGACCTCGTTTTCCCCGCCAGCGCGATCAACAAGACTGCGGTGTACGACAGCGCGCTCGGCGTCTCGAGCTTCGGCTCGATCGACATTCAGGACGCGGCTACGACATCGGCACGTCGTTCGCCTCATCGCTCACCCTGACGGCTGACCTTTCGGCGACGTACGGCGCGGGCACTTCAAACTTCGACATCGACTTCGATCCGGGCAACGCGGTGGTCTCCGTCACCACGGGCGCGACTCTGGTCGTCGGGGGCGCGATTTCGGGCACCAACGGGCTGGTGGTCTTGGGCGGGGGAACGCTCCAACTGGGTGGGGGGCGTCCAACACCTACACGAGAACAACGACCGTTGCGGTCGGGACCACGCTCGTCCTTAACAAGACGGGCGCGACGGCGGTTCCCGGCGACCTGTCGGTTAGCGACAACGGGACAGTCCGGCTCGCTCAGTCGGACCAGATCGCCGATGCCACTGCCGTGACTCTGTTCGCGAGTGCGACGCTCGACCTGAACAACTTTGATGACGCCATCGGCACCTTGAACCTCATCGGGGCGACGGTCACAACCGGCGCCGGGACGCTCACCCTGGGCGGTGACGTCGTCACCAACTCCGCCAGCGTCACCTCCGTCATCTCGGGCAAACTGGACCTGGGCGGGGCGAACCGCACCTTTACGGTCGCCGACAACGCCAGCCTCGACCCCGACCTCAGCATCACGGCCAACATCAGCGGGACCGGCGCAGGGCTCATTAAGGCGGGGGCGAACAGCCAACTCCTGCTCTCGGGGAACAACACCTACGACGGCGCCACCACCATCAGCGCCGGTGTCATCGAGATCGCCAGCGACAACGCTCTGGGCACCACCAACGGCGGGACGACGGTCGCCAGCGGTGCGTCGGTCTACTTGAGCGGCACCAACCTCATGGTCTCGGAAGCCTTCGTTATCCAGGGGACCGGTGTCGGTGGTCAGGGGGTCCTGGTCCTCACGGATAACAGCTCGGCGACGTTGACCGGCTTCATCGACATGCTCGCGAACAGCCTGATCGGTGCGGGCGTTGATGCGACCCTGACACTTCGGGGCCGGATCGACGACACTAACGTCAGCCCCGCCCGCAATCTGGCGATCACTAACGCTTCGAGCGGTCGCATCATTCTTGATGCTCAGCAAAGATACGACGGGACCCTCACCGTAACGTCGGGCTATGTGCGGGCCGCACGATACGGGGCACTCGTCGACCCGGCCGTGACCCAAACGATCACCATCCAGGATGGAGCCACACTGGAATTCAGCGGCAGCTTCGTAACCCCGCAGCCGGCGATCCAGACCATCGTCCTCAATGGCGGCGGGGCCGAGTCTGGCCCGAAGCTCATCAATGTCGGCGGGGCCAATCGAGTCCTCGGGCCGGTCAGGTTTGGCGGCAATGGGACCATCTTTGCCGCCGCCGGGTCCACTCTCACCCTCAGCGGTGTGATCAGCGAGACCGGCGGCAGCCGCCCCCTACTCAAGGACGGTTCGGGAACCCTGATCCTGGGGGGGGCTAATACCTATACCGGCCAGACGACCGTTGACGCGGGCACGTTGATCATCAACGGGAACATTACCAGCAGCAGCGATGTCTCGGTCGCAACCGGCGGTACGCTGGGGGGGGGCGGAACGGTTCCGGGCGTCGTGCTGAGCGCGGGGGCGACTATCGCTCCCGGCAACTCACCCGGGCTCCTGCAGTCGGGCAGCGTTACCTTCGTCAGCGGATCGACCTACAGCGTCGAACTCAACGGCACGACGGCCGGCACCCAGTACGACCGGACTAACGTCACCGGCACGGTGACCCTGGCCGGAGCAACGCTCAGCCTTTCCTTGGGGTACGCGCCCGCCGTCGGAGCACAGTTCGCTTTGATTACTAACGACGGCTCCGACGCGGTCGTCGGCACGTTCGCCGGGTTGGCCGAGGGCGCCACGGTCACCGCCGGTTCCGCGACGTTCACGATCAGCTACGCCGGCGGGGACGGTAATGATGTCGTGCTGACGGTGACCGGCGTCACCTACACCTGGACCGGTCTGGGCGGCGACAGCAACTGGAGCACCGCCGCCAACTGGGACGCCAATCAGGCACCGACCGGCGGCGAGAACCTCGTCTTCCCCGCCGGCGCGGCCCGTCTGACCAACACCAACGACCTCTCGGGCAAGAGCTTCCACTCGATCGCGTTCGGTGGTGCCGGGTACGCCATTACCGGCAACGCCATCGCGGTGACCAACGGGATCGCGGCCACTTACGCGGCCGGTTCCTCCACGTTCGGCCTCGACACGACGCTGACGGCATCCGGGACGATCGACGTCGCCACCGGCGGCTCGCTCACCATCAGCGGCGCGATCGGGGACGGCGCGTCCAGCTTCGGCCTGACCAAGACCGGCGGCGGGACGCTGACCCTGTCCGGGGCCAACACCTACGACGGCACGACCACGATATCCGGGGGCGTGCTGGGCGTGGCGACGGACGCCAACCTCGGTAGCGGTGCGGTGGCGCTCGACGGCGGAACGCTGGGGGTCACGAGCTCCGGCAGCATTCCGACCATCGACAACGCCATCAACATCGGCAGTAACGGCGGGACCATCGCCAACAGCGGCTTGAACCTGCGGTTGTCGGGTCAGATCACCGCGGCCGCCGGCGTTACAACGACGTTCAGTTGCAGTACGAGGAGCTTGGTTATCGCACTTCTGAAAACAGACAATAACTCGTCTTTTCTTGGTGACGTTGCTTTAAATAGCTGCACGCTGGAGGCGGCGAACTCCGGAGCGCTCAACGCCGGCAGCATCACCCTGGGCACCAGCGCCCTGCAGTTCCCGGTTTCGGGTAGCACCTACACCGTCGCGAACGATCTGATCCTCACCAGCGCCGCCACGCTGCAGACCAGCAACAACACGATCACGTTCTCGGGATCGATCACCGGCGCGTTTTCGCTGACCAAGCTGGGTAGCGGAACGGCGATTCTGACCGGTGCAAACAGCTACGGTGCGACCACCGTGAGCTTCGGGACGCTCAGCGTCGGTGGGGACGGCAACCTGGGGACCGGGGCGGTGACGCTGGGCGGTAGCGCCACGTTTGCCCTGACCAACGGCGCGACCATCGACAACGCGGTCACCCTGAGCGGCGGCACGGTGAGCGTAGCCAGCGGCAGCAGCGCGCTGACGGGCACCGTCAGCGGGAGTGGCACCCTGACCAAGACCGGCGCCGGGACGCTGACCCTGTCCGCGCCTGCCGCCTACACGGGCGCGACCACCGTCTCGGCCGGCACGCTCCTGGTCGACGGCAGCATCGCCACCAGTTCGGGCCTCACCGTCGCCTCGGGCGCGACCGTCGGCGGTTCGGGCGCCCTCCCGGCGACCACGGTGGCCGCGGGCGGCACGCTGGCGCCCGGCAACGCACCGGGCGCCGTCTCGACGGGCGCCCTCGCGTTCGCCACCGGCTCGACCTATGCGGTCGAACTCAACGGCACGACCGCGGGCACCCAGTACGAACAGCTCAACGTCGCCGGTACGGTGAACCTGGCCGGGGCGACGCTCGCGACCACGCTCGGCTTCACACCGGCCGGCGGCGACACGTTCGTGCTCATCAGCAACGACAGCTCCGACGCCGTCATCGGCACGTTCGCCGGGTTGAGCGAGGGCGGGACGTTCCTCCTCGGCGGCACCACGTTCCGGATCTCGTATGCCGGCGGCGACGGTAACGACGTGACCCTGACCGCCGTTCCCCTGCCGGCGCTGTCGGTCACCGGCGCGTCGGTGGCCGAGGGGAACAGCGGGACCACCGCGCTCACCTTCACCGTGACTCTGTCCGCGCCGAGCCTTCAAACCGTTACCGTCGCGTACGCCACGGCCGACGGCACGGCGACTGCGGGCACAGACTACACGGCCGCTTCCGGGATGCTGACGTTCGCACCGGGCGTGACCACACAAACCGTCACAGTTCTTGTTGACGGCGACACCGCGGTCGAAGCGGACGAGACGTTCCGCGTGGTGCTCTCGTCGCCCGTCGGTGCAACCGTCGCGATCGAAAGCGGCACCGGGACCATCACCAACGACGACACCGCTTCCCGGATCGTCCTCGGGCCGGTGGGCGGTATGGTGCAGCAACTCGACCCCGTTACCGGGCGGCCGGGGGCCTCGGTCCCGGCGTACACCGGGTTCGCGGGCGAGGTCCGGGTCGCCTCCGATGACGTGGACGGTGACGGGGTGGCCGACCTGATCACCGGTGCCGGGGCCGGCTCGATGGGCGGGCACGTCAAGGTGTTCGACGGGGCCACCGGCGCCCAGCGGTTCAGCTTCCTGTCGTTCGACGGCTTCGCCGGCGGCGTGTTCGTGGCGACGGGCGACGTGAACGGGGACGGGGTCGACGACATCGTGGTGTCCGCCGACGCGGGCGCGGCCCCGCACGTCAAGGTGTTCAGCGGTGCGGACGGCTCGTTGTTGCGTAGCTTCCTCGCTTACGACGCCGGGTTCCGCGGCGGGGTGCGGGTGGCGGTCGGGGACGTGGACGGGGACGGGTTCGCCGACATCGTCACCGGCAACGGCGCCGGGGCCGCGGCCAACGTCAAGGTGTTCAGCGGCAAGGACGGGGCGCTGCTGAAGAGCTTCCTGGCTTACGACGCCGGGTTCCGGGGCGGGATATATGTCGGGGCCGGGGACGTGACCGGGGACGGGTTGGCCGATGTCATCACCGGCAGCGGGGCCGGGGCGCCGGGCGGTCACGTGAAGGTGTTCAGCGGGCAGGGCTTCGCGCTCGAAAGGAGCTTCTTCGCGTTCGATCCGGGCTTCGTGGGCGGGGTGCGCGTGGGCACTGCGGTGGTGAACGGTGAAACGGTGGTCCTCGTGGGCTCCGGTCCGGGCACGCGGGGGCACTTCAAGGCCATCGGCGCCAACGAACTGCTCAGCATGTTCGCGGCCGGGTCCGATCTGGGCGGCGTGTACGTTGCGTGATATTGGGCGCGGTTTCAAACTGGCGTCGCGTCGCGGTCGCCAGTGCTTTTCAGGGTGGGCCGCTCACGCCGTGAGCGGCCGCTTCGCACATCGGATCGGATCCGCGGGCGGGTGGGCTCCACACCGCTTTGAACCGCAAGGGCCTCACGCGAAGCCGGTCGGGGGTGCAGACCGACCGCTCACGGAGTGAGCGGACCACCCTCAACAACACACGCTTTCCGTCCCGTTTTTACCACATCGGGATTTCGACCCGGGTGCCGCCGGCCATCGCGCTTTCGTGGGCGCAGATGCCGACCAGCGTCCAGTTCGCGCTGGTCGGGGCGTCCGGGAACGCGGGCTGGTTCCCGAGCACGGCCATCAGGAAGTTGTGGACCAGGTGCGGGTGACTGCCCCCGTGCCCGCCGCCCTGCACGAAGCTCAGGTGGGTGGCGTCGTGGATCGCGCCGGTGAACTTGCGGATCGGGTCCGGGAGCCGGCCGGCGAAGTCTGGCACCTTCACCCGCCGCGGGATCTGGTGCTCCGGCAGCCCGCGCGTGTGCAGCACCGGGTCCTCGCCCTCGACCTGCTGCCACTCGAAGCTGACGTTGCTGGCGGTCACGTCGAAGCTCTCGCGGTACTGGCGGGCGGTGTCGTACAGGCTCCGCGTCACCTCCGCGACCACGTCCGTGCCGCCGATCTTGAACGTGGCACTCTCGACCGCGAACGGCGAACCGTAGATGGGGATGAACTCCTCGCGGATGCGGCCCGAGCCGTGGCACACCACGCTCTCGGCCAGCGCGACCTTGCCCTTCGCCGGGTCCGAGAGGATGGCGAGGCACGGGCTCACGCAGTGGGTGGCGTAGTGCATCGGCGGGAGGCCCGGCCAGTAGCCCGGCCAGCCGTCCATGTCCTGCTGGTGGCTACCGCGGAGGAACTGGATGCGGCCCAGCACGCCGCGGTCGTACAGGTCCTTCGCGAACAGGTACTCGCGGGCGTACACCACCGTCTCCATCATCATGTAGACCTTCTTGGTCTCGCGCTGGAGCTCGATGATCTGCTTGATCTCGTCCTTCTTCGTCGCCATCGGCACCGTGCAGGCCACGTGCTTGCCGGCCTTCAGCGCGGCGATGCTCTGCGCCCCGTGCTCGGGGATCGGGCTGTTGATGTGGACCGCGTCCACGTTCGGGTCCCTGAGCAGGTCCTCGTAGCTGGTGTAGCGGCGCTCCTTGGGGATGCCGAACTTGTCCCCGCAGGCGTCGAGTTCCGCGCGGTTGCGGCGGCAGATGGCGTACATCTCCGCGTCCGGGTGGAGCTGGTAGATCGGGATGAACTCGGACCCGAACCCAAGACCCACGATCGCGACGCGAACCTTTTTCTGGCTCATGGAGGCCGTCCGGCGAGTTAGAGAGGATGAACAGTTCAGAGATTACGAAGACGCCGACGCGCGGGCAAACGGTATTGTCGCCGCGCCCGTCACGACCCGGGGCGGGAGGGGGCCGGGCCTCAATCCCTTCGAGACGTTGGCCGACGATTCGCCGCCCGCGAGGTCGGGCGGCGCTCATTCTGCTCCCTTTCATTGCCGGGGGGGACGGCCGGCTCTAGCGGTCGCCGAAGGACCGTCACCTCGGCGAAAACACAGATTTCGGTGTGAGGTTCCCAGACGAAATACCCGAACCCATCTCAATTGCCAAAACCAACGAAGTAAACAGCGCGGAACCGAGGCAAGGCCGTCTTGACGGAAGTTGAGCGGGTTGCGATAGAGGGGCCGCGAAATGCGCCCTTGAAACGTACCGTGCGTAATCGTCACGACCGCGGTGACGATTACTTGAAGTTCCTGCGCGGGTGCCGGCTGAGCACCGACTGGGCCGCAGGCGTCACGCACACCGATTAAGTGTTGCGCGGTGCCGAACGGTCCGTCTCTCGCGGCGGTACGGTGGTCGCTTTCAATTGTAAGAGTAGGACCGAGCAACCGAGTGCTGACACCGACCGATACGAGAGCCGGGACGGAGCCGCGCGGTTCTCAAGGCCACGCGGCTCCGTCCCGGCCTGGGCTCGAGAAGGCCGAGCCGTGCAACGCCCGCGCGTTCGTTCACGCGGTTCCTGTTGTGGTCTTATTAATGTAACGGCCCGCACGCCCTGGTAGTTGCGGTTGTGTGGTGTGAGCGGATTGTGTAAATCGCTCCGACAGACTCGGTCGATAACACCGTTCGTACCGCCCCGCGGGGCGCGGACCAACGCGACTGAGGCTCAGGGAAGGGCACCCGATGGACCTGCGGAACAAGCGAATCCTGGTGACCGGGGGTGGCGGTTTTCTGGGCCGCCACGTGGTCGCCGAACTGCGGCAGGTGGGCTGCACCTGCCTCTTCGCGCCGCGCCGCGCCGAGTACGACCTGACGGACGCCGACGCCGTGCGCGCCGTGCTCGAGTGGAGCCGCCCGGACGTGGTGATCCACCTCGCCGCGGTGGTCGGCGGGATCGGGGCCAACCGCAAGCACCCCGGCACGTTCCTCTACGACAACCTGATGATGGGCGCGCAGCTCATCGAGCAGTGCCGCCGCCGCGGGCTGGAGAAGTTCGTGTGCGCGGGCACCATCTGCGCGTACCCGAAGTTCACTCCGGTGCCCTTCAAGGAAGCGGACCTCTGGAACGGGTACCCGGAAGAGACCAACGCGCCGTACGGGCTGGCCAAGAAGATGCTGCTGGCGCAGCTCCAGGCGTACAAGCAGGAGTTCGACTTCCCCGGGGTGTACGTGCTGCCGGTGAACCTGTACGGCCCGTGGGACAACTTCGACCTCCAGACCTCGCACGTGATCCCGGCCCTGATCCGCAAGTGCATCGCCGCGCAGGAGCTGAACCTGCCGGAGGTGGCGGTGTGGGGCACGGGGAAGGCCACCCGCGAGTTCCTCTACGTGGGCGACGCCGCCCGCGGCATCCGGCTCGCCGCCGAGCGGCTCGAGACGCCTGATCCGGTGAACCTGGGGTCCGGGCACGAGATTTCCATCCGCGACCTCGCGCAGCGGATCGCCGACCACATCGGCTACCGCGGCGCGCTGCGGTTCGATCCGACCCAGCCCGACGGCCAGCCGCGCCGGTGCCTCGACACCAGCCGCGCGAAGGAGCTGATCGGGTTCGAAGCCACCACCACACTGGACCGCGGGCTCGCGGACACGGTCGCGTGGTACCGGACCCACCACGCGCCGGCGAGTCGCGCCGCGGCTTGACTGCTTACCGCACCGGGAGAAAACTGTGGACGCGACACCCGAGCCCGACACCAACCTGATGCCCGCCGAACCGGTCCTCGGCCGCAGCGCCCCGGAGCGGCTCCAGGTGATGGAGACGCGGCTCGCCGCCATGGTCGAGCAGGCGTACAGCATGCGGCAAGAGGTGGCCCGGATGCACACCGAGGTCACTCAGCTGCGGGCGCTCGTGTCCCCGCCGCGCCCCAAGCTGCCGTGGAAGATTTGGGTCCGCCACCACGTCAAAGAGCTGCTCAAGCTCAAGGTGCGGCTCGGCAAGTTGGAGTTCGCCGACGAGCCGAAAGAGGTCTGGGTGCCGCGCCGGTACCACCGCGTTCCGCGCCTCACCAACCCGCCCACCATCTCGATCGCGACCCCGTCGTTCAACCAGGGGCGGTTCCTCGAGCAGACCATCCGCAGCGTCCTCGACCAGGACTACCCGCGGCTCGAGTACGTGGTGCAGGACGGGGGATCGACCGACGACACCCGCGAGGTGCTGAGCCGGTACCGCGCCCGGCTGTTCCGGTGCGAGTCCCGCAAGGACAACGGGCAGTCCCACGCCATCAACCTCGGGCTCGCCGGGACTAGCGGCGAGATCATGGCGTACCTGAACTCCGACGACCTGTTGCTGCCCGGTGCGCTGCACACCGTCGCCCAGTTCTTCCAACAGAACCCGGACGTTGACGTGGTGTACGGGCACCGGGTGCTGATCAACGGCGAGGGACAGGAAATCGGGCGGTGGGTGATCCCGCCGCACGACGACGAGGTGCTCCGGTGGGCCGATTACGTGCCCCAGGAAACCATGTTCTGGCGGCGCCGCATCTGGGATAAGGTGGGCGGAATCGACGAGAGCTTTCGGTTCGCAATGGATTGGGATCTGCTGCTGCGGTTCCAGGCGGCGGGGGCCAAATTCTATCGCTACCCGCGGTTCCTCGGGTCGTTCCGCATCCACGGCGACTCCAAAACCATGACCGTGGTCAACACGCAGGGCGAGCTGGAAATGGCCCGGCTGCGGGAGCGTTCGCTCGGCCGCGTGCCGGAGCCGGTTGAGGTCAAGGCCGCGGTGCGGCGGTACCTCGGCTGGCATGTGTTTTATGACCGTATGTATAGCCTGGGGCTGTTCCGGTACTGAGCCGATGGTTGCGCCGCGCTAGCCCCCCAACACGTGTGCGCGGTGGCGTCCGATGCGCGTTGCATGGTTGGGAGCGCGAGCCGCTTGGTGAGCAACCAGACGTGATCGGTGAGCCCGGCGGCCATTGCCGGGGCTCATTCCCGGTACCGGCCGTCCCCGCGTTTGACGCGCAAGGGGCGGATGGACAATCGCCGTTGTAGCGGGGCACTGAACGCGGTGGCCGCTCGGCGCGTGTCCCAATCCTCGGAGAACGAGTGCGCCCGGCAGATCTCGCGGTCACGTCTTCCGATCGTTTCTGTTGTTTCAATTCGCCAGACACATTATCAACCAGATCCCTGACGACATTACCAGCGTGGTCCGCTGTGTGGGAACCGTCAGTCGGCGCTTAAATAATGGAGCCGCCGCGCAATCGCTACACATTCGACGCAAATGATTTTGAATTTTGACTTTACGTCGAAAC
>NZ_JAXBLV010000246.1:0-22661 GCF_034097035.1 Gemmata algarum | reverse complement strand
CCCGGGGCCGGGTTGGTCACTTCAGCCGCGGCGGGTACTTGGCCTGGAGTTGCTCGTACTTCTTGAACTCGATCGCGTGCAGGTCGTCGGCGGTGAGCCCCAGGCGCCGGGCCGCGTCCACCTCATCGACGGCCCGGGTCCGCTGGACCGCGAGCACGTTCTGGTCGTAGGCCCACGCGAGGTGGAAGTGGTACGCCGCCCGGTCGTACTGGGTCAGCGCCATTTCCAGGTCCTTGATCGCCAGTTCGGGGCGGCTGCTCACCAAGTACGCCACCGCCCGGGTGTCGAGGAACGCCGGGACCGGGCCGCGGATCGCGATCAGTTCCGACATCAGGTTCACCGCCTCGTCGGCTCGGGCCGGCTGGTGCAGCGCGAGCAGCATGCACAGGTTGTTGGTGATCACGTCTTTGCGGCCCTTCGGGTCGCGGGTCCGGGCGAGCTTCGCGGCCGACCGTTCGTACTCCCGGATCGCGGTCGCGTACTCGCCCCGGGCGTCCGCCAGTTCGGCCTTGGCCCCGATCAGCGCCGCTTCCAGTTCCGGGTCGGCCGCGGACTTGGCCAGCGCCTCGTCGAGCCACTTCTCGACCTTCGCTTCCGTCGCGGCGTCGGGGCGCTTGGTGCGCACGGCGCCGGTCAGGAGCTGCGCGGTCAGCAGGACCGGGGCCTTCCGCTCGCGCTCGAACGCCAGGGCGATGGCCTGCTGGGGCTGCTTCTGGCGGATGTAGAGGATCGCCAGCGGCTGGTGGGCGTCGGGGGCCGTGCCGGACGCCACCTTCTTGTACAGCGCCTCGGCCTCGTCCGGCAGCCCGATCTCCTCGAACAGCGGGCCGGTGCGAGACGCGATCACGTCCGGCTCGTCCCAGCCCTTGAAGCTCTTGAGTACCTCGCGTGCCTTTTCGATCAGCTTTTTCGCCTCGACCGTGTCCGCGGTGGTGGCGGCGTCGCGGCTCTTGCGGTGCAGCAGCCGCGCCTCCTCACGGGTCGCCTCCCAGCTCCCGGGGTTGTTGATCTTGAGCCGGTCCAGCGTCGCCTCGGCGCGCGCCAACTGGCCGAGCGGGGAAAGGGCCACCTGCACGCGCACCAGGGCCGCGATGTGTTCGGCGGTCACCCCGGGGCGGATGCGGGCCGCCCGCTTGAAGTGGTCCTCGGCTTCGGCGTACTCGCCCACGTCGAACGCGAGCCGCCCCAGCAGGTAGCACTCGTCCGGCGTCAGGTCGCCCTGGTCGCCGTGCTCCTTCAGCACTTTGATGCCCGCCCCGCGGGTCGCCGGGTCCACCGTCCAGATGACCGCCCGGGCCTTCAGGTCTTCGGGGTCCTTGGGCGCGTCCTTCAGGTTCCGCTCCACGAGCGCCAGCGCCTCGTTCCGCACAACGTATGCGTTCGGCCGCGCGATCGTGGTGAGGGCAAGGTGCCGTCTGGCCCAGCGGGCCGTGTCCTGGGCGGGCGAGTCCTTGGCGGCGGCGAGGAGCCGGTCGGCGGTCGCCGACTGGCCGGTGCGCTGGTGGAACTGGATCAACTGGCGGGTGGCGTTCAGGTCGAGCGGGGCGGCGGCGACGGCGGCCTCGAAGTGCTCGAGCGCGGCTTTCCGGTCGCCAACCATTTCGTGCAACCCGCCCAAGGCGACCCGCAGTTCGGCGCGCGCCTCGGGCGTCGCCGCCGGTGCCGTCGCGAGCTTCACCTCGGCCTGGGCCACCGCCTGCTTCGCGCCGGGCAGGTCCCCGGTCCGCACGAGCTGGGACACCAGGGAGCCCCACGTTTCCGGCGACCGGTCGTTCAGCTCCACCGCCCGGCCGAACGCGGTCAGGGCGCCGGCGTCCTCGCGGATCGTGGCCAGCAGCGCGCCGCGGAGCAACTGGAGCCGGTGGTCCTTGCTGTCGGCCGGAGCGATGCCGTCCACGGTCGCCCTCGAGTTGCGGGGCACCTCCGGGGCGGCCAGCAGGTCGCGGATCGCGCGATACCGCTCCAGGTCGTCGGGCAGACGGATCTCCGTGCGCAGCTTGTTGAGCACCCCGACCGCCAGGTCGTCCTGCTTCTTCACCCGGAACAGCTCGATCGTCCGGCGGATGACGAACTCCTGGCGCTCCCCGTTGTCGATCGCCTTCCGGTAGTTATCCAGGGCCGCGTCGTTGAGCCCCTGCATGTAGTCTAGCTCGGCCAGGGCCACGTACGCGCGCCCCCAGCCGGGGCGGGCGACCTGGGCGCGGCGGCCCAGCTCGCGGAGCCGGGCGGCGGCGGCGTCCCGGGCCGGCTTGTCGGTCATCTTCTTCACCTGCGGCAGCTCGACCGCGATCCGGCCGATCGCGGCGTACGGGCCGCCGCCGCCCTCGATCGTCTCGATCTCGCCGAGCGCTTGCTTGACCAAGTCCGCGCGCCCGGCCGCGATGGCGTTGTCGAGCAGCACCGTGCGGCAGCCCAGGTCGTCCGGCATCAGGTCGGCGGCGTCGCGCAGGAGCTTCAGCGCGACCTCGCGGAGCCCCTGGGCTTGCGCCCCGTCGGGTTGCAGGTCGGCCACCCGCCCGACCGCCTGCCCCAGGCCGTACCACAGCCGGAACTGGTCCGGGCGGGCGATTCCCGGCGGGCCGTCGGCCAGCGCCTTGAACTTGTCCGGCTCGGGCGCCCGGTTGCGGGCGACCAGCAGCCCGGCCTGGGCCAGCCGCAGGTCCACCGAGTCGCCGAACTTGGTCTTGGCCTCTTCGAGCACCGCCAGGGCCGACTCCGCGGTGCCCCCGGTGTTGAGCCGGGCCAGCGCCACGAACGCCGCGTTCGCTTTCGGGCTCTTCGGGTTCTTGTCGATCCACAGGCGCAGCTCTTCGGCCCCCTGGTCGGTCTTGCCCTGCGCGGCCAGTGCGTCCGAGCACAGCACCTGCATCTCCGCGGGCCGCTCCGCGACCGGCACCGGCTTCACCGCCTCGTTGAACCGGTCCCAGTTGCGCTCCCCGGTCGCGCCCGGCTGGGCCAGCACGTGGTACAGTTCGAGCCGCACCAGTTCCGTGCGGTACTCGCCCAGCCGGTAGCCGTTCACGATCCGCCGGTACCGGGGCAGCGCCTCGCCGACCCGGTTCAGCTTGGCCAGCGCCTCCGCCTCGCCGACGACGGCCGGCGGGTAGTCCGGTTCCGTTGCCAGCACCGCGCGGCAGTGCTCGAGTTGCTTGTCGGGGTTCAGCACGGCCGCGTAGCACGCGGCCAGCGCGACCAGAAGCTTCTTGTTGAGCGCGGGCGCCCGGGCGATGCTCGGCCGGGCCTCTTCGAGCAGCCGCAGGGCGGTGCTCCAGTCTTTCTTGAGCGCCGCCAGCCGCCCGCGGAGGTACGGGACCACCGCCTTGCGGGCCTCGTCGGCGGCGATCACGTCCGTCATCCGGCCGGAATCCTCCGCCTCCCCCAGGTCGATGAGCCGGTCGGCGACCATCACGTAGTCGTACTCTTTCGGGTCCAGCAGCTTCGCGGTGGCGCGGAGCACCTCGAGCCCCTCGTCCCGCTTCCCCTGGCGGACCAGGATGTCGCACAGCAGCGAGCCGACGGCGATGTTCTTCGGGTCGCGGTCGCGCGCCCGCCGGAGCAGGGATTCGATCTCTTTGAGCTTCGCGGTCGCGTCGCTGGCGGCTTTGAGCTCGGCGATCTCGATCTCGGCCATCGCGAACAGGGCGTCCGGGTTCTCCTCCCCGCCGGGGATGGTGTGCAGCGCGTACTCGGCGTTGGCCCGTGCGTCGTTCCAGCCGAGGAACAGCTTGAACCGGGCGGCGGCGATGCACGCTTCCGGGTCGTTGCGGAACCGCTCCTCTTCGCGTAGCGCCCGGAGCAGGTCGCTCAGGTTCGTTTCGCGCTGCGGGTCGGCCGTGTACTGGTGGGTCAGCTCCAGTGCTCGCTTGTACACCCGCACCGGGGCCTTCTTCGTGGCAATGGCCTTCCGGAGGTGCGCGATCGCCTCCGGCTTCTTCCCGAGCGCCCAGTCGCAGTCGGCGGCCAGTTCGCGCGTGGCGACATCGTCGGCCGTGCCGTCGAGGGCGCTGATCAGCATGTCGATGTGCTGGCGGGCGTTCATGTGCCGCCCGCTCTTGGCGTAAATCTCTGCCAGTTGGCGCCGCTCCTCCGGGTGTGCCGGGAACGCCCGCAAGAACCCTTCCACCCCCGCGACGGCGCGCGGGGCGGCGGCCGGGTCGGCTTGCGCCTGTGCGAACAGGAGGGCCGCGAACTTCTGGTACGCCCCCTCGTCGGCGGGTCGGAACTTGAGGTACTTCGCGTACAGGTCGAGGACCTCGCCGCGCTTCTTGGGGTCGCCGTCGATCCCGGCTTCGGCCCGCTCGGCGGCTTCCTTGTAAACGGTCACCTGGCTGCGGAGCTGGACCCGGTGGAGGGCGAACGTCGCCCCGCCGCACATGAGTAGCGCCGTCACGACGATCAGGAGCCGCTTCCAGTACAAGGTTCGACGCACAGTTCACCTCTGGCGGAGCAGGCCGGGTCGGCGCGGGCGGGGAGGGCTCGCGCGGGCGCGTTGTCGGCCCCGAAAAACGCGGACGGGGGTAACAACCGTTACCCCCGTCCAAAGTAGCACATTTTATCTCGACCTGGAACCGCGCCGCCCGGCGGTCACTCGGCCCGCTTGCGGAAGGCGCGGCGGAGGCCGATCAGCGGCAGCGCGAAGCAGGCCAGGACGAGGCCGCCCGGGGCCGGAACGGCCGCCGCCGCGGTGACGCTCGCGCCGCCGGTGGCGCCGAACGTCGCGCCCGCCGGGATGTCGCCGCTGAACGACACGGTCAGGGTCTGCTGGATCGCGAACGGGCTGACCAAGCCGTTGACCGCGCTCTCGCCGGTGACCTTGATGCCGTTCGGGGTGGTCAGGTTGATCGGGCCGGCAACCGTCTGCCCGTTGGCGAGCTGGGTCATGCTGCTCGCCGGCACCTGGGAGCCCGCGTTCGGGTTGTAGAGCCGCGTCGTGCTGGACACGGCTTCCGTCCCGCTCGCGAACCCCGTGGAGCCGCTGGTTTCGACCCGCAGCGTGCCCAGGTTGCCGTTCGGGGTGAACCCGTCGTCGGTCACGGTGATCCGCAACTGGTCCAGAGCGGCGTTGAATTTGTTAGTCAACTGGCCGCTGAACGAGGGGGTCAGCGAGGCGATCGGGCTGCCGGCCGCGCTGTTCGAGCTGACCGTGACGAGCACGTTGGTGAACGCGGTGCCGTTGAAGGTCGTAATCCCGGACCCGGATAGGGTTGCGTATTGGGAGCCGACGACGGACCCGTTATTGATCTCTTCAACGAGGATCTGCACGCCGGCCTTCGATTCGGCCGGTGAGGCGGCAATTGCGGCGACAACCGCCAAGCTCGCGATGGTCCAACGGAACTGGCGCAGAAACATGACGGTGTGCTCCTGTCTGGAAGCGGTTAGGCGGAACGAGCGATAGCACTTGCCCGGACCTCGAGCCACCCCACCTTACCGGGAGGGGGGACGGAGCCGTGCGACCGGCCGCGTTCGCCTTCGATCGAACCGGGACGGGCGTTGAGGGGGCGCCCGGCGTTGGGACTCTCGCGGCCGTCCGCGGGTCTACCACATTAGGAAAGCGGGATGCCCCCTTCAGTGTCAACCCGATTCCCGGCAGAATCGCGATTTCGCGTGGCGAACGCAACGTCAAATTTGCAAAATCAGAAATCGCCGGCGTTGGTGAACGCAACTACTGTTCCGGATGGTGTTTCGCACGTCGTTTCTGGTAGTACAGTGACGGCGCGTGAAATCTTGCCCACCGAGTTCATTTCCACACCTGAACAGCCGGGCGAACGGCGGCGTTTCCAAAAGTTAACACTCGGGTCCTGGCCGCGGCCGACTTGAGTCCGCCGGCGGGCCGATGCTATCTTTCCGGAGAGCTCGGGCGGTACTTGGCGAAACGGGTTCAAGGGGGGGGGCTGGAGAGTGAGTGCGGCCAACGTCGCGAGTTTCGACATCGAGGAGCATTACCGGATCGAGGCCGCGGCGGAGCTGAACTGCTCCGCAGAGCTCCGGGCCGACTACGCGACACGCATGGAGGCCGCGACACGGCGGCTCCTCGCCCAGCTCGCCGAGGCTCGGGTTCTGGCAACGTTCTTCGTGGTCGGTGAGATCGCCCGGTCGCACCCGGAACTGGTGCGGGACATTCACGCGGCCGGTCACGAGGTGGGGTCACACAGTTGGGACCACCGGCGGGTCCACCGGTTCACCCCCGCGAGCCTCCGTGAAGACCTGCGAACCAGCAAGGACGCACTGGAGCAGGTGACCGGTGCTCCGGTGCTCGGGTTCCGCGCGCCGACCTTCAGTGTGATGCGTGAAACCGGCTGGGCGGTCGACGCGCTCGTGGACTGTGGGTTCGAGTACGACAGTTCCATTTTCCCGGTGCGTCACGACCGCTACGGGGTGCCGGACGCGCCCCGGGTGCCGTTCATCGCGCAGGGCGCGGCGGGGGAGATTCTGGAACTGCCGCCGCTGACCTATCGTATGGGTGGCATGAACCTTCCGGTCGCGGGCGGGGGGTACTTCCGATTGTTCCCGCTCGCGGTGATGCGGGCCGGGTTGCGGCAGGCCGCGCGGGCCGAAGGGCCGAACGTGGGTATGTTGTATTTCCACCCGTGGGAGTTCGATCCCGGGCAACCGCGGCTCCCGCTGAAGCGCCTGTCACGCTGGCGGACGTATGTCGGGGTGGAGCGCACGACCGCCCGGCTGGCGAGCCTCTTGCGGGCCTTCCCGTTCACTCGCGCGATCGACGCCGTGCGCGCGATCCGGGAGAGCGGCGCGTCACTCGCGCGGTTCCGTGTCGCCGGGTAGCGCGGCCAAATCTCACGCACGTAACTGCTATGCACACATGAGCGAGAGAGGGAGGCGGATACGCCGCTCCCTCTCTCGCGATTTTGCTTCTTCGGTCACCTTGCCGCCCGCCTTTATTTCTTCTCCCCAGTACGACGCAGTCCGTAGCCCGCAGCCGCAGCCAGTCCGATCAGACCGCTTACGAGGGTCGCAGGTTCCGGCACCCCGCACGGGGGCGGCGGGGGGCACACCGGCGGCACCACCACCGGCGGGACGACCGGCGGCACCACCACCGGCGGCGGGGGCGGCGGCACGAACGGCGGCGGGCTGACCGGCGGGTCCACGATCACCGGCGGCGGGAGCGTGGGCGGCACCACAACGACCGGCGGCGGGCTGGTGATCACGGGCGGGAAGAACGCGTGGGCCGGCTGAACCCACACGGCGAACGGGGCCGCGGTGAACGTCACAGTCATCACCGGGACCAGCTTCTTCAAACCCTTCTTGAGACGCGTGCGGCGAGTCGTCACGATTGCCCTCCTTGACGCATTGCTCTGGATCACGTGTCTTACGCGGTCACGCGCTTATTTCTTCGACCGCCGCAGGTGCCCCGCTTGAACATTTCGCCCCTGCGTGCGCGGCTCGCGCAGTTGTGCCGGCCTTGCCGAGAGTGGCGCCCGCGCCCGACGCGCCGCCGGTGCGGGCGCCCGCCCTCAGAAGTTGGGCCGGCCGGGGGGCCGCGGGTCGGGGCGGTGCCGACCGCGGGTCGAAGGAAGGAAACGACGTGACGTAACTCGGGCGGTAGGAGATCGCCCGGCCGGCGTGTCAGGAGGACCGCTTCACATGCGCCGCATTCTGCTCGGCGGGCTGGGGGTCGCGCTGGGCGTGTTCGCCCCCCCGGCCCTCGCTCAACAGCCGCGAACCGGCGCGCCGCGTGCCGCTTCACTAGGGCGGCCCAGCGCGCTCCCGGACTCACAACCCACAGAGGTTACGCAAACGGGCCTGCTCCGTGGCGGGGCGCCCCGCGGGACCGTGAGCTACGCGCCGGGGACCTTTGGCTCCCCCGCACCGGCTACGCCGGTCGTCGGCGGTTCGGTAACGGGTGCCCCGCCGGTCGGCTTCCCGGTCACCGGCGTTCCAGCGACGGGAGGGCCGATTGGGTACCCCGTTACGAGCGGCCCGGTCGGTTACCCCGTTACGGGAGGGCCGGCCGGGTATCCCGTCACGAGTGGGCCGGTGCCCGGAGGGATGGTGGGGTTCCCGGTGACCGGCGCGCAGCCCGCCCCGCTCGGCTCGCCGCGAGTGGCGCCGGGCGGGGGGCCGCCGAGCGTCACCGAGTCGCGCGACCCGACCGGCCGGGTTCCCGATGGGACGACCTTCGTGCCGTCGGTCCTGCCGGACGGCGGGGCCGGGTGTCCGGTGGAAGTCGAGGACCCGCTGTACACGGACGCGCCGCTCACCGGGCTGGACCGGGTCGCGAGCGTCCGCCGGGGCTGGGTGAGCGCCGAGCTGCTCATGTGGTGGAACCGGGGCACGGTGGTGCCGCCGCTGGTGACCACCAGCAGCCCGGCCGCGCTGGGCATCATCGGCCAGGGCGACACGCGGGTGCTGCTGGGCGGGTCGTTCGGCGACACGTACCACACCGGCGGGCGGGTCGGGGCCGGGTACTGGTTCGGGGACGGCGAGTGCCGCGGGGTGGACGCCCGGCTGTTCTGGGTGGCGCCGGCGACCACGTCGTTCTTCACGACCACGGCCCAGAACCCGCTCCTGGCGCGGCCGTTCTTCAACATCAACCCGACCACCGCGCCGACCGTGGGCCTCGGGCAGTCGTCCGAGATCGTCGCCCGCCCCGGCGTGGCCAACGGCAGCGTGCTGGTGACGCTGAAGAACACCGTGTGGGGCGCGGAGGTGAACTACCGGCGGTACCTGACCAGCGGGCCGAACATGCGGCTCGATCTCCTCGCCGGCTACCGGTTCTTGGACCTGCGCGAGGAACTCACGATCACCGAGCGGTTCGTGCGCACCCCGGATTCGGACCCGGCCATCGGCGTGCCGGCCATTTCGGGCACGATCACCGACTCGTTCCGCACGACGAACCGGTTCCACGGCGGTCAGATCGGGATCGCGGGCACGTTCACGCGGGGGCGGTGGTCGCTCGACCCGCGGGCCACGGTGGCGTTCGGTACGGTGCGCCAGACGGCCGAGATCAACGGCTCACAGACGCTGAACTTCCCGGACCAGACCACGACGGTCACCCCGGGCGGCCTGCTGGCGGTGCCCGGGGCGAACATCGGCAAGTTCAGCCGGGACAAGTTCGCGGTGGTGCCGGAGGTGGGCCTGAACCTGGGCTGGCAGGCGACGGAGAGGATGAAGCTGTTCGTCGGGTACAACTTCCTGTACCTGAGCAGCGCGCTGCGGCCGGGTGACGCCATTGACATGCGTCTGGACGCGGCCCGGGTGCCGAACCTGTTGCCGCCGGGCACGGGGGCGCCACTCACCAATACGGTCCGCCCGGTCCCGCAGTTTAACACCAGCGGGTACTTCGTCCAGGGCATCAGCTTCGGTCTCATGTACCGCTGGTGACCGTACCCCGATCCGTCAACGGTGCGGGCCGGCAATCCCTTGTGGGTTGCCGGCCCGCACCGTTGACGGATCGGGGTTACGCGTGGCCGAGATGAAGTACGGGTGTTTGTGCAGTCGCCCCAGCCGGCGATCGTACTGCACCTCTGAGTCACGCTCTGGCGCGTTCCGTCAGTAAGCGGGCGCCCGTCTTCGCAATCTGTCTGGAGCGGGCAACTGTGAACGGGCGCCGGTCAGCGCTCCAGCCACGGGTCGAGCCAGGAGGCGTGGGCCAGGTGGTTGAACCCGCTCTGCATGCGCGCCTCCAGCGTGAGCACCTTCACGTCGGTCACGTCGATGTCGAACCCGGCCGTGTCTCCGGGCGCGCCGACCCCGGCCGACTCCCACAACTGGCGGCCGTCGCCGTACACCGCGAACACGACCGGGGCGTGCAACTTGCCGACGCTGTCGCCGATCCCGACCCACCCCTTGAACCGCTTGAACTCGCGCCCGGGCACGAAGCTGACCCGGCACGCGCCTCTTCCCGGCGGGTGCGTCGAGAGCCCGTACCGGTACTCCTGGCTTTTGACCCGGATCGGCGTTTTGAGGTCGTCACCGCGCACCCCGACCCCGAGCTTCCACGGGCCGGCCTGGTAGTCGAACGGCGTCAGCGACGCGAGGTACGCTTTGGGACCGGCGTCCTTCGCCTTCGGGTCCACGTCGAACGGCGGCTTCGGCACGACGACGGTGGGCGGTGGGCCTTTTTTCGGCGCCGGCTTCGGCTCCGGCGGTTTCACCCCGGGCGGATCGGCGGGCGCCGGGCCGTTGCGCGGCGCCGTCTGTACCTGCTCGGGCGGGGGCAGTGGCTTGGGGGGCGGGCCGGGGACGAACCCCGCGGCCGCAACCACGACAATTCCGAGAATGTACAGGGACAGCGGCCGGACCGTTTGCTCGATGTTGTTTGTTATATAATACAATCCGTAAAGGGGAATAAACATAAACATCAAAAGCGTTCCAAATCCGTCAGAAGCAGCAACGATCATCAGCCACACCCACCCGGCCGTGAAGCTGAGCAGGCCGGTGGCGATGGCGAGCGGCATCAGCACCGGCCGGGTTCCGCTGGCCACGGCCGCGATCAGGAGGAACGCCAGCGGGAGCACCGCGCCGCCGAGCCAGATGACGGCCGGGAGCCACGCGGGAATTCCGGCGGGGAGGTGGAAGGTGTTGGACCGGCGGCGCTTTTTACCGAGATCGCTGTACTCGCGTTCGTAGGGCCTGGGCATGGCTCACCGTTGGGTGCCAATAAGATTCTTTCCGCACCAAGTATAGCGGCGCGGTCGTTCCGGTCCAGATTCGCTCAGCCCGCGCTCCGCATTGGGGGAGTGGGCCATTTACTGACGCGCGTCGTGACAAAGCGGGCCGCGAGCCGTGCGGACCAGTGGTAGGGATTCGGTCCGCCACGGGCGGGTTCGGTCGAACCGATCCGGTCCTCTGATGCGGGGTGCATCGGCGTCATTTCCGCTTGAACTCGATGCCGGCGAGCGCCAGCGATGTGGCCTTTCCGTCGCCCACGCCGAACCGTACCAGATCGCTCTCGAAGAACGCCCCGGTGATGCGGAACGTGTCGCGCTCGAAGTGTTCGAGCGGCAGCGAGAAGCTGCTGAATTTCGCCGTCAGGGCGCCGCCGGCGTGGGTCACGGTTGCGGGGCCGTAGGCCGGATGGGAGTACGCGCCCGCGTAGCTCGCGAGCGGCAGCGCCGGCTTCGCGGACGGGTCGCGGGCGCGGTCGCGGGCCGCCAGGGCCGCGCTCTTCGCGTCCGCCTCCTCCTCGGCCAATCGCGCGTAGTACGCGTTCCAGTCCTTCGGCTTCAGGTCGCAGTACCGGTCGATCAGCGCGTTGGTCACCGCGACCGGCAGCCGCGAGTCGTGCATGTTGCACAGCACCGCGAAGCCGAGCTGGCGCTCCGGCACGAGCGTGAGCTGCACCCGGAACCCGTCGATCAGCCCGCCGTGGGCGACCACCTTCAGGCCGCGGTAGTCGCTGACCACCCAGCCCATCGCGTAGCTCACCTGCACCGTGTCCGGGAACAGGGCCTTTGCCGGCCCCTCCAGGCGCATGAGGTTTTGGGGCGTGCGCGTCTCGAGCAACGGCTTTGAGGAGACGAGCCGCGTGCCGCTGGGCGCGACGCCGTCGGAGAGCTGGAACTCCAGCCACGCGGCCAGATCGCGGGCGGTCGCGTGGAGCGACCCGGACGGGTTCGGCTCGCGCATCTCGTACACCGGCGCGGCCTCCACCTTTCCGGCCTTGTTCAACCGGTGCCCGTGCGCGCGGTCCGCATCGTTCGGGATCTCTGCGGTGGTGAACGCGACGCCCTTCATGCCGAGGGGCTCGGCGAGCCGCTCGCGGACGAGGGCCGGCCACGTCTTCTGACCGCACGCCTCCGCGACCCGGCCGGCGGCCATGAACGTGAGGCTGTTGTACCGGTACCCGCTGCGGAACGGGTAATCGAGGGGCAGCCGCGGCACCTGCTTCAGCATGTGGTCGATGCTCCACGGGGCGCGGTACCAGAGGAGGTCGTGGTTGCCCAGCCCGGTGCGGTGGGTGACGAGGTCGCGGACGGTCAGCAGGGCGGTGGCGTTCGGGTCGGAAAGCTTGAACCCGGGGAGGTGCTTGTTCACCGGGTCGTCCCAGCCGAGCTTGCCGTCGTCCACGAGCGCCGCCAGGAGGGCGGTCGTGAACTGCTTCGTGCAGGACGCGAGCGGGAACACCGTGTCCGGCGTGACCGGCTCGTCGCGCCCGACCGCGCGGCGGCCGTACCCCTTCAGGACCAGCGTTTGGTCGCCGCGCAGCACCACGACCGCGGCCCCGGGCGCCCGGAACGCCTTGAGCGCGTCGCCCGCGAGCGCGTCGACGGCTTCCGGCGTGGGGTCGGCCGCCCGCACCGGCGCAAGGAGCAGCGGGAGCGCGGCGGCCGTGAGGAGCCAGTGCATGAGAGTGCTCGTGTGGAACAGGACCGCACCGATCGGTCGCGCCGGACGTACACCAGTGAGTGTGGGCACGGGGGCGCGGGGGAGTGCGATGGCTCGTCGGGTCACCATCATCGGTGCGGTGCTGCTGGTTGTTTTTGTAGCGGCGGTGCTGCTGCCGTTCATCGCGAAGGCGCGGCACCAGGCGAACGTCGCGGCGTCGCAGAACAACTTGCGCGAGCTGAGCCTGTTCGCCGCGCGCCCCACGAGCCCCCAGCGCGCCCCCGCGAAGGGGTTCACGGAGGTGCCCGCGGGCACGGTCGTGGTGCCCGGCGTGCCGCCGGAGGAGCGGCTCAGTTGGGTCGTGACCATGCTCCCGGTGCTCGACCAGCGCAAAGTGGATTCGGCCCGACTGCTCGCCGCGCTCGACACCACGAAGCCGTGGAGCTTCGAGCCCAACCAGGCCGCCGGGCGCGTGCCGATCCCGATGCTGCTGTGCCCCGAGAACGCGCCCGAGGTGCCGCCGGGTGCGGCGGCGGTGACATCCTACGTTGGCATCGGCGGGTTGGGGGCCAACGCGGCAACGCTCCCGCTCGACGCGCCGCGGGCGGGCGCCATGCGGTACGACACGCCGACGCCGTTCGAGCGGATCACGGACGGGACCAGCCAGACGCTGCTGTTCGGGGAGACGCGGAACGAAGTCGGTCCGTGGCTCCGCGGCGGCCCCTCGACGGTGCGCGGGCTGGACGACGCCCCGGGCGCCCTGCCGCTTGTGGGGACCGGTGGGCAGTTCGGCGGGTACTTCTCGGGTACTGCGAACTTCGCGATGTGCGACGGCAGCGTCCGCACGTTCACATCGGCCGTCGAGCCGAAGGTGCTGTTCGGGTTGAGTACCATTGCCGGGAAAGATACTGATCCGATGATGATTGATTGAGCCCTCCCCCTGTAACCGCTCGTTCGGGCGGTAACGGCCCTACCGAACCGGTGCGAGACCGAGAATGCGGGCCGGTTTTCGCACCACTCGTCAGGACGTCTGGCGGCCCACGCTCCGGGCGACCGGGGTGAAGAGGGCCGAACGAGGTCGCCACCGCATTCCGGAAATGTGGGCCGGCCCCGTACAATTCTCCTCATGTTAGACGAGCAACCTGAGCCGCCGAAGAAAAAGAAGAAACGTCCGTTCTGGCGGAAGCGCGTCCGGCGCTCCACCGCCGAGGGGGCGCACGTCCCGGTCCTGCTCGCCGAAGTGCTGGCCGCACTCGACCCGCGCCCGGGTCAGACGGTCGTCGACTGCACGCTCGGGTTCGCGGGGCACTCGCTCGAACTGCTCCGCCGGGTCGCGCCCGACGGCCTGCTGATCGCCACCGACCTCGACATGGGGAACATCGAACCCGCGCGCCCCAAGCTCGAAGAGGCCGGCGGGCTGTTCGGTCTGCACCACACGAACTTCGCGGGGCTCCCGACGGTGCTGGCGATCGAAGGGGTGGCCGCGGTGGACGGGGTGCTCGCGGACCTCGGCATGTCGAGCATGCAGGTGGACGACCGCGACCGCGGGTTCTCGTTCATGCGGGACGGGCCGCTCGACATGCGGATGGACCGCACCCGCGGGCGCACCGCGGCGCAGCTCCTGGCCACGCTCTCGCGCGACGAACTGGCGGCCTGCTTCTCCGAACTCGGCGACGAGCCCCAGGCCGGGGCCATTGCCGATGCGGTCGTGCGCGAGCGGCAGGCGGCGCCCGTCGAGCGCACGAAGCAGTTGCGCGCCCTGATTGAGGCCGCCGCCCCCGTGCGGGTCGACCGCGCGCCCGGGGCGCCGCCCGAGCGCAAACAGTTGCTCGCACCGGTGACGCGGGTGTTCCAGGCGCTCCGCATCCTTACCAACCGCGAGCTGGCGAGCCTTCAGCAGCTCCTGCGCGTGCTGCCGACGATTTTGAAACCCGGCGGGGTGGCCGCGATCATATCGTTCCACAGCGGCGAGGACCGGCTCGTGAAGGCCGCGTTCCGTGACGGGTTGCGTGCCGGCGTTTACAGTTCCGTCAGCCCCGACGCGATCCGGCCCACCTTCGAGGAGCGCCGCGCGAACCCGCGGGCGCGGTCCGCGAAGCTCCGCGTCGCTCGCCGGGCAGAAGCCCCTCCTGATGCCGAACCGGCGGGCTGACACACTTTTTGCACTTTCGCTGTCCGTGGTCCGGGGTGCGGAGCGTTTGTTTCGCGCAAGGGCACAACCGGCGCAGCGGGACCCTCCCGTTCGGATATCATGGCGCCGGGCGCGACAGCGGGAGGACACGCCGTGTCGATCTTTGATAAGCGCTTGATCGACCCCGACGAGGGGGCGCTGGCGGGCGCGCTCGGCCGGGCGATGCGGGCCGCGAACCGCGACAACCGGTACCAGGATAACCGGATGTCGCGGGACTCGGCGTTCTGGGGGCGGTTTTCCCAGGACGTGCTCCGGAGCGGCGGTCCGGCCGGGCGGCGACGGTCGTGTAAGGGCGGGCGGGCGGTGCCGGAGGTGATCGCCTGCTGGTGGACCGACCCGGCCGGGCGCAAGCACGTGCGGGTGATCGGCCGAACGCGGTCGCGGTACTCGCGCACCCGGAGCGAGACACAGCTCCGTGTCCTCCCGCCGTGGTGGCACGTGTACCCCGAGGCGGTGCTCGGCGTGCGAGGCGCGCGAGACGACGGCGAGCGATACGTTGCGGCGTGCCGGTGCGGGGCGATCGGTACGCCGGAGTCGCTCGGGTGGATGGGGGACACCTGCGGCCCGTGCTTCGACCAGCTTTCGGACGGCGGGCGGCCGGCCGGCGGGTTCGGGCAGTTCGCCGGGTGGAGTGCGAACCTGACGCGGTTCGGGTTCACGACCGACGGGCGCGGGCTGCTCGGTCAGGGCCTGTCCGGTGCGTTCCGCACCGTGTCCCGCGCCGACGGGAGCGAGGTGACCGGGCGCAAGCGGCTGAGCAATCACATCTCGGCGATCGCGTCGGGCATGGGCGGCCCCGTGGTGGCGCTGCACGACGGGGGCATCTACCGGTGGGACGACGGCACGGCAGACTTGGAACACGTGCTGCGGTCGCGCCAGGTGTGGGGGCGGGTCGCGCTAGCCCCGAACGCGACCCGGCTGACGCTGGTCGCTTACCAGCAGGCGCTGACCGCCGACCTCACCGCCGACCGGCCGCAGTACGAGCGGAGCCCGGCGGTCGAGGGGGTCAGCTCGCTGCGGTACACGCCCGACGGGAAGCGGCTCATCGGCCTCACGTTTACCGGCGAGTTGCGGGAGCTGGACGTGGCCCGCGGCAAAGCGGTCCCGATCCGGGCGGGGGCGTTCGGCGACCAGCCGGGCGGGTACGCGCCGTCCACCGAGTTCGCCCTGACGGCCGACGGCTCGGCCGCACTGGTGCGGCGCCAGTCGTACAACCCGCACCGCGTGCTCGTGCGGCACGTGCCGCTGGCGGGCGGCCCGGTGGTGGAACTGAAGGTGCCGGACTGGCACCAGCCGACGGCGCTGGCGTACAGCATCGACGGGGCGCACGCGGTAACTGCGGAAACCGAGAGCGGCTGGGTCGGGTTCTGGGACGTGTCGAACGGCAAGTCGCTCGGGTTCGTGCGGGCGGTGCTCGAGGACCACGCGTGGCGCGGGGGGCAGGCCGAGTTCGCGCCGGACGGCTCGGCGGTCGCGGTGTCGTACAGCACCGGGCACCCGGACCACGGCTCGACGGTCGCGGTGTGGCCGTGGCCGCACGTGCTCCGCGCCGCCGGAGCGTGAGCCCCTTCCGTTTGCCGTTCGATCCCGGGGGCGGACACCGGCGCGAGGGCCTTCGCGGTTGAACCCTTGGGGGGGCGCCGGGCGTTAGTCCATCCGCACCTTCGCGCCGAAGTCCTTCTTGTGGTCGCTGATGAAGTAGGTCGCGCAGGCGGCGTCGATGAGGTCCGGGCTGAAGTTGACCCGCTCCATGTTGTACTTCGCGATGCTCATCATCTGGTCCAGGATGTCGCGCGGTTGGCACATCCGGAACGGCCGGCTCGTCGGCTTGTACCACTTCTGAACCAAGTAATCGACGCCGCGCGGGTCGAACTCCACGCGCCGCCCCTTGCACACCAGCTCCCAGATGCGGCGGTACTGCGCCTCGTCCGGGTCGCGGATCTCGATCTTGAACTTGATGCGCCGCAGGAACGCCTCGTCGGCGAGCTGGTGCGGGTCCAGGTTCGTGCTGAAGATGAGCAGTTGGTCGAACGGCACCTCGATCTTGGTCCCGTTGACCGTGTTGAGGTAGTCGTACTTCTTTTCCAGCGGCACGATCCAGCGGTTCAGCAGGTCCATCGCCCGCACCTGCTGGCGCCCGAAGTCGTCGATCATGAAGATGCCGCCGTTGGCCTTCATCTGGAGCGGAGCCTCGTAGTACTTGCCCACCTCGTTGTACTTCAGGTCCAGCATCGGCATCGTGAGCTCGCCGCCCACCACGATCGTCGGCCGCTTCACCCGGATGAACCGCTGGTCGAACAGGGTGCCCCGCTTCAGGATGGTTTCGGTCACGTCCTGCTGGTCGGCGTCCTGGACCGGGGTGTGCTGGATCGGGTCGAACAGCTTGATGACCTGGCCGTTCGCCTCGACCGCGTGGGGGATGTAGATCGCGTCGCCCATGAGCCGGGTGATGCGCTCGGCCACGCTGGTCTTCCCGTTGCCGGGGTACCCGAAGAAGAAGATGCTCTGCGCCGAGTTGATGGCGGGGCCGATCTCGTTGAACGCCTCGTCGGTGATGATGAGGTCCTCGAACGCCCGGCGGATGCTGCGGCGCGTCACGACGAGCCGCTTGATGGTCTGGGCCATCACGGACTCGACGTAGTCGGCGAACGGAACCGGGGCGGGGCCGACGTAGGTGGTCTTGTCGAGCGCGTCGCGGAGCGCGTCTTCGCCCTTGGGGGGCTTGATCGCGTACACGAAGCTGGCGTCGCCGCTGTTGCCGCGCTGGGCCACGATGTCGATCAGCGACTGCTTGCGCATCGCCTGGAACACCGGGTTGATGATGGCGAACGGGACCGCCATCGCGTTGGCCAGTTCGCCGCCCGTGACGTGCCCGCGCGTGTAGATGGTGCGCAGCGCCATCTCGAACAGGTACGGCAGCTCGAGCCCCAGGTCTTCCCACTTGGCCGGGACGCGCGGGGCGTACGCGTTGCCGGTCGCCGGGAGCGCCTCCTCGTCGGTGGGCGGCGCGTCCCCGAGCAGCGTCACGTCCTCCGTGAGGGTGCCGGTGCGCTCGGCGTCCGCGAGCAGGGCCTCGTAGTGCAGCTTGTGGAGCTTCAGGTGCGCGACGGCCTCCTGGTCGCCCTTCTCCTCGGCCGCGGCGAGGCAGTCGAGCACCGCGGGCGCCACCGCGTACTTGACCCCGTCGATGTACATGTGGTGCAGGTACTCGCCCGGCCGGACGTAGCAGTCCGGGGTGTGACCCGGGGTGGAGATCATCTGCTGGTAGAACTCGTTGGCGATGATGAACCGCATGGCGCTTGTGAGTTCCTGCAAGGCGAACGAACGGCTAATTCGTGCCAAGCATAGAACACGCCACCCGTTCAAGCATGGGCGTCGAGTTTTGCGCGGAAGTTAACGGCTTCCACCGGGCAGCGCAAAAGGGCCGCGATCCCCGGGAAGTGCGCGTCCACCCAGCCGTTCGCGGCAGCGTCTTCCCAGGAGCTTCCGGCCGGAACGTCGACCGATTTGAGCAGCACCAGCCGCTCGGCGCCGAA
Source organism: Gemmata algarum (assembly GCF_034097035.1). Taxonomy (NCBI): domain Bacteria; kingdom Pseudomonadati; phylum Planctomycetota; class Planctomycetia; order Gemmatales; family Gemmataceae; genus Gemmata; species Gemmata algarum. Next base: position 4,646 of record NZ_JAXBLV010000246.1, on the reverse strand, counting down.
CACCCGCGCGGCCCGAGCGGCAATCGAGTCGGTGGTGACGTCCCAGGTGTGCGGCAGCGCGCCGGGGCGGGACTCGTCTTCGCGGGCGAAGGTGTAACAGTCGAGGACACGGGGACCTACCCCCCCCGGCCCCCCCTCGCCGCGCTCGCCGGCCCTGTCAGCAAAGCTTCCGCGGGCCGGCGGGAAGGGAAGGGGGGAGAAAAGCACCTCGGAACCGGATCGCATATCCGACGCGCAGGACGCGATTCGTGAATTCTCCCCCCTTCCCTTCAGGGAGGGGGGGCCGGGGGGGGTAGGTCTGCCTACGATCCGCTCCAGGAACGCCGCGGTCACACTCAGCGCCCGCAGCGCGACCCAGTGCGCGGCCTCTTCTCCCAGCGCGTGCGTCCGATCGAGGGCGCGCACGGCGTCCGCGACTTCACCGCCGCCGGGTACGAACAACACTTCCGCGGGTTGGAGCGATTCCACGAACGCGCGCAGCGCCGGCCCGAGCGCGGGGTGATCGTACAGGCTCCCGCCGACCTTTACAACGATCATGCCGGACGCTCCGTCGCCAGTACAGCGACCGCATAGGCCGGGGCGCAAGCGGATACCTCGGAGCCGAGTTGGTCGTTCAGGGAGAGGAGCCGGTCGCCGGCCGCTTGTCGGGCGAGGAACTCGCCGGCCCCAGAGACGACGGTTTCGTACTTTTTTTGTTCACCGTCAAGGGACGTGCCAGAGCGTTCATCGTTGTTGGAGCGCCGCCGCACGAGGCGCTCCAACAACGATGGGCTTTGGTCCGTCGGTATGTCATGAAGCCGTCTCCGGACCGCGCCTATCACACCGCGTAGCTGTGCCACCTGTTCGTCACGAACTCCTTCGGCCAGCAAACGAATATTCTCTTCCGGCAACTCGGTTACATCAGCGCAGTACATTCGGGCGAGCCGGGCGTGAGCGTGTTTTCGAGTTGCCGGGCGTCCATCGGCGGTGTCGCGGTCATCAGGGTTCTCGGGAATCAGGCCGAGCGTCAGATACACGTCGAGCGTGGTGGCGAACAGCTCGGCGGCGGTCAGCCACGGCTTGATCGCACACACCGGCGTCCTGCGCACCCCGGTGTAGACCAGCTCACGGCTGAACAGCCGGTCGTAATCGGTCAGCCCGTGTGGTACCGGTTTGCCGTCGAGGATCGGAATAATGTCGGTGGTGGTGGAACCGACATCGACGAGAATCGCACGTCCCTCGGGTACATACTGGCCCGCGAAGGTCGCGAGCGCGTGCCAGTTCGCCGCGGCCACCTTCATGTGGTGGGCTTTCGCCTCCTCGCTGTTGAGAAACACGCCGTCGGTGCTCCAGACGCGGATCGGCCGGGCCGCGCTCGCGAACCGCACGGCTTTAATGATCGCGTGGACGCCGTCGCGCTTCGTCTCGAAGCAGTCGCACAGCTCGCCGGTCATCGTGACGGCCAACTCGTCGGCGTCGGGAAATTTGGCGACCAGGTCCGCGAGAGCGGCCGGCAACTTGTCCGGTTGCTTCCACAGCGGGAACGGCACCGAAACCGCGCGCTTGTCGTGCGTCGCCGCCTTCAGGTTTGCGCCGCCGATGTCCAGCCCTAAGATTGTTGTTGCCATGCGGTCACGATACCGCCGAAGGCCGTCCAGTCGCAAGTTGTGCGTCCACCCGGACCCGACTTCCGCCCTCGCCTTCGACCCTACGACTTGCGACTTTACGACTTGCGACTGACTATGGGACGCTACCTCGTCGGAATCGATCTCGGCACCACGAACATCGCGGTGGCCTACGTGGACACCGCGAGCCGGGCCGCCGGCGGACCGCGGCTCAACACGTTCCACGTGCCCCAGGTGGTCGCGGCCGGTCAGGTGCAGAACCGCGACCTGCTGCCGTCGTTCCTGTACATCCCGGGGCCGCACGACCTCGCCCCCGGTGCGATCGACCTCCCCTGGAAGAAGGGGCCGCCCGATACGGCGGGCCTCTTCGCCCGCAACCACGGGGCGAAGGTCCCCGGACGGCAGATCTCCAGCGCGAAGTCGTGGCTGTGTCACCCGGGGGTCGATCGCACCGCGCCGCTGCTGCCGTGGGCGGGGCCGCCGGACGTGCCCCGGCTCTCCCCGCTGGAAGTGAGCGCGAAGTACCTCAAGCACATCGTCGAGGCGTGGAACGCGGCGCCCAACCGCAAGCCCGAAGACAAGCTCGAAGAGCAAACGGTCGTGGTGACCGTGCCCGCGTCGTTCGACGACGTGGCCCGGAACCTCACCGCGGAGGCGGCCAAACAGGCCGGGTTGAAGCACGTCACACTGCTGGAAGAGCCGCAGGCGGCGTTTTACGCGTGGCTCGGCACCCACTCGCCCCAGGAAGCCGGGATGCTGAAGCCCGGGATGCGGTGCCTCGTCGTGGACGTGGGCGGCGGTACGTCGGACTTCAGCCTGATCCGCGCTGGCGAGGAGCAGGGTGAGCTCACGTTCATCCGCGATGCGGTGGGCGACCACCTGCTGCTCGGCGGCGACAACATGGACCTCGCGCTGGCGAAGGCGGTGGAGGCGAAGCTCCCCGGCGGGCGCCTCGACGCCGCACAGTTCGGCGCGCTCGTCCAGGCGTGCCGGATCGCGAAGGAAGCGCTGCTCGCCGATCCCCCGCCTCCCAGCTACCCGGTTACGGTTGTAGGTAAGGGGCGCAGTGTCGTCGGCGGAACGGTGTCGATCAACATCACCGCCCAGGACGTAGCCGCCGCCCTGTTCGACGGGTTCTTCCCGAACGCGCCGTTCGACGCCGACCCCGCGAAGGGGCCGCGCACCGGCCTTCAGGAGATGGGGCTCCCCTATGTGAGCGATCCGGCCGTTTCGCGCCACCTGGCGGCGTTCCTGCGCCAGCAGTTGCAGGACGGAAGCGGTGCGAGCGTGGACGCGATCCTGTTCAACGGGGGCGTGTTCCAGCCCGAGGTGCTGCGCCAGCGGGTGGTCGAGGTGATGCGCCCGTGGTTCGAGCGGAGCGGAGGTAGGACGGGAGGGGGCACGGGGCAACCCGCGGGAGGTTCCCCCACTAAATGGGACCCGCTCGTGCTCACCAGTCCGTCGTTGGACCTGGCGGTGGCGTGGGGCGCGGCGTACTTCGCGTGGCTCAAGCACTCGGGCGGGCGCCGCATCGGGGGCGGCATCCCGCGGTCGTACTACGTGGCGGTGGAGGCGGACGGCGGAGCCGCGCCGGGCGTCCCGGTGCTGTGCGTGGTGCCGCGGCGTATGCAGGAAGGCGAAGAGGTGAAGATGCCCGAGCCGGTGCTGGAACTGGCACTCGGCGAGCCGGTGCTGTTCCCCCTCTTCACCTCCACCGTGCGCGGCGACGACAGGCCGGGGCAGGTGCTGCGCCTCGCCGAAGAGTCGCTGATGCGGCTCCCCCCGCTGCACACCATCCTGCGCGGCGGGAAGCGGGCCGGCGCCAAGCGGGTGCCGGTCACGCTCGCGGCCAAGTGTACCGAAATCGGGACGCTGGAGCTGTACTGCGAAACGAAGGAAGGGAACCGGTGGCGGCTGGAGTTCAACGTCCGCGACGTGCTCCGTGAGCCCACCAAGGAGGACGCCGAGGCCGACGCCGCCGGCGCGGTGATCGACGTGTTCCCCGAAGAGAAGGTGCAGGCCGCCGGCGGGCTGGTTTCCGCCACGTTCGGTGACCCCGCGCCGGCCGACGCGCCGTCCACGTCCGACCTGCCCAAACTGATCGAAGCGGCCCTCGAATCGCCGCGCGGCGACTGGCCCACCGGGCTGTGCCGGCGGCTGTGGGAGTTCCTCGAACCGGCCGCCGGGGGCCGGTCGAAGTCCCCGGGGCACCTGTCGCGGTGGTACAACCTCACCGGGTTCGCGCTCCGCCCCGGGTTCGGCGACCCGGTGGACCGCTACCGCGTTGAGGCGCTCTGGAAGCTCATCACCGCCGCGGCGAGCGGCCAGGCCGCCGGAGGCGCGAAGAAGGCCACCGTGCCCGAGGGCGGGGCCGATTACTGGATCATGTGGCGCCGTGTGAGCGGCGGGCTGAACGCCGCGCTCCAGCAGGCACTGTTCTCGCGGCTCAAACCGACCCTGTTGCCCGTAAAGGGCAAAGCGTTCTCGCGCCCGCCGGCCAACGAGTACGCCGAAATGTGGCGCGCCGCCGCCAGCCTCGAACGGCTCGACGCGAAGACCCGCGAGACGCTCGGCGCTGCGGCGCTGCGCGACTGCAAGAAGGCGCCCGTGCCGACCTACGCGTTCTGGGCGCTGACCCGCCTGGGCGCGCGGGTCCCGTTCTACGGCCCGTTGAATTCGGTGGTCCACCCTGAGATAGTTGAGCAGTGGATCGACGAACTGCTGCCGTTCGCGCCGGGCAACGAGAGCGAGAAAAACGCCTGGCTGTTCTGCCTGTCCCAGCTCGCCCGCCGGAGCGGGCTGCGCGCCGTCGATGTCAGCGAATCGACGCGCCAGCGCGTGCTGGACGCGCTGCGGGCGCACCCGTGCCCGGCGGCGTGGCCGCGGATGGTGGACGAGGTCGTCGCGGCCGAGGGCGAGGAGGCGTCGCGGCTGTTCGGCGAGAGCCTCCCGATCGGGCTGCGGCTGTCGCGAGGGTGATGCTGAGGTGCCACCCGCCCGCTGACGCCGGCGGTTCGACAAATTACCGTCGAACCGCCGGCG
>NZ_JAXBLV010000245.1:0-23488 GCF_034097035.1 Gemmata algarum | reverse complement strand
GGAAAAGGCACGTACACGATTACTATTACCGGGACATTTACGCTCGGGACCGGCTGTACCTATACAGGCGCTAGCGTTACGGTAAAGACGCCGTCTGGCCAAATCGTCACAGCAACGTTCAATCCCGCTCTTGTAGCGCCGGCTGCGGGTGGTACGGTCAATTTTACCGCAACGGTAACTGGTCAAGCCGCCGGTGATTACACCCCCACAGCGAAAATTGAATACGCAAATGGGGCGGTTATGGGGAGCGCAACGACAAGCCTAACGCCTCTTCCGGTTCCCACCCCACCGCCAAAGAAGTAAGTGGTTAACAAATCAAGACTTGAATCGCCCTGCGAACCACCCTAGACGCACGGGGCGATTCAAGCTACATGCTGCGAGACTGTCAAAGTCAGCCCTCACTCCTACTTGCATTCTCTGGGGCACACGATGAGTCGGTTTGCTCTCAGCGGCACACGCCACCGGAGGGGATTCACCCTGATCGAACTCCTGGTGGTGATCGCGATCATTGCGGTGCTGATCGGCCTTCTACTGCCAGCGGTCCAAAAGGTTCGTGCCGCAGCAGCCAGAATCAGTGGGGCGAATCGGGTTAAGCAGTTGGGCCTTGCGCTCCACCAGTACTCCGACACGTACAGGGACTCGTTCCCGACTGTCACGGGCTTCAACTACGTGGCCCAAGCGAGCGGGCCGAGCGTACTCTTCTTACTCTTGCCGTATTTGGAGCAAGGAACCCTTTACAACGAGTTCAAGCAACAGCACGAACCAAACATGTACTCGAATCAGTTCACGATTCGCAGTTTTTTGAGCCCTGGCGACCCCACCACAGACGCGTTGTCGCCTCCCAACGGCCTCGCGAGTTACACAGCGAACGCCGTCTATTTCCATTACGGTATGGGCCGCACTCGCGTGACCGACGGGCTGAGTAATACGGTCGCTTTCGCCGAACACTACTCATATATGTGTCAGAAGGTGACTTTTGATTGGAGTGTTGATGGGCCGCAGAGTGGTCATTACCCGGACGGTAGGCTGCTGCGCCGTCCGACCTTTGCGGATTCGGAGTACGGCGACGTCATGCCCGTCACGGCCGATGGCCTCACGACCGGGTCCGTAGCCGGGATCACGTTCCAAACCCATCCATCGCTTTCGGGTTGCGACCCTCGGGTAGCACAGACCGGTCATCTCGGTGGGATGACCGTTGGGCTCGGCGACGGGAGCGTCCGGACACTCGCTTCACACATGTCGGCGGGCACCTACTGGGGAGCACTGACTCCTGCCCAAGGGGAAGTTAACGGTTCGGACTGGTAACATCGTTAACAAGCCGGGCAGGCCCTCGGCGACTTGACCGCGTGTCGTCTTGGAGCCCACCCCGCTCACGCTGTACGTGATTCGCTCCTCCGCCCGCCGTTACCGGTAAAGCCCGCGCATCGGCTCCCACGATCCGAATGCGAGAGCCGGCGGAGAAGCGCCTTCCCAGTGCGTCCACCATCAACCGCTGGTCATGGCTTACGGCGCCGAAGGGATGGGCATTGGCCCTTGCTCCGGAAGTTGTGTCGCGGGCGGGGCGTGCAGCGGCGGCGTGACGGCGTGAGGACAGGAGGGGCAGAATCAAATCGCTACGGCAATTATCTTCAGCCGAACGTGAGCGATTATCTCTTTACCAAATCGACAACAAAAACAACTTGAAATGCCTCGGCACCTTTGGCAACATGGGCGGCAACAGGACACATATCAGAACCAGCTCCGTCAGAGGACGAGGAATGTCTTCCGGATTTAGGTCCGTTGCAGCCCGGTACGGTTACGGAACCACAGCGACCCTCGCAGGGCTGATTTTTTTTACGGCGGCTCTGCTCAAGTACCAGCATTTTCGCAGCGGCAACGCGATCGCGTCCGAACAGGTTCTCTTCGTTGCGGAACTGCTCCTCGGGACATGGCTCCTCTTGGGACTCGCCAGGACCACGACGCGCTACGTCGGCATCGGCGTGTTCGCGCTGCTGTTCGCCGCCGCCGCGTACAAATACCGCCTCGGCGCGTCCTCCTGTGGCTGTTTCGGTGCCGTCACCGTCCCGCCGTGGGTTACCATGATTGTGGACGGGCTCTTCGTGGTGGCGTTCTGCGTCCTGCGGCCGCAATCGCCCGACCCGATGCCGACAACCGCACGGCGCGCCCGCTGGGCATTTGTTCTGCTGCCGATTGTAGGCGTCTTGGCTATTATCCCGGCTGTCCGGTGGCGGGGGCCTGCAACGCCCACCCCTCCCGCGGCACTGGCCGCGCTGAAAGCCGAGGCAACCAGCCGCCCCGATACCCAATGCGTAGCGTTTCGCGCCACGGTCGTTTCGGAAAACGCGGACATCAAAGAATCCAAAACGGTGACCGAACGTGGGCCGAACGGAATCGTTTCCACCTACACCATCTTTGCTAAGCAAGAATTGTCTTACGAATACGTGATTTGCGGCGACGACCTGCGACGTGATCGGACCGTGGGCGGAAAAACAGAGGAGATCGTGGTGCGTCACAAAGGGGTAACGCTCCAATACGCCCCGGGGCGCAACCAAGCGTTCATCAGAAAAATAGTGGACTACGAGGATCTGCCCGTCGACCCCCGCTGCTTCGGGTTGCGCCGCGGGGCGGACAACCTGGCGACGTACATCGACCGTCTCCGCACCGAGGAAAAAGCCGAAGGCGACGGCGAACGAGTCACGCTCCGGGGCCGCGACGGCCTGGACGGAACCGTTGAGTTGAGGCTAGTTCGAGCATACGGATACCGGCCCGAAGAGATCGTCTATCGCCTCGACTCGGGGGCCGTCCATCTGCTGGCGCGGCTCGAATACGCACAAGACCCCAACGGCGGCTGGTACCTCCGGACCGGGCGTCAGTACTTCTTCGGAACGCAGCAGCCCCGTGCACTGGACAGCGGGGTCGATGCCGAACGGGCGTGGGTTGCCAAAATCACTTACACCTGCGAGACGCCGCGACCGGTGTCGGACAACGAACGTGCAATCGCGTTCGTTGTCACACTGCCGGCCGAAACTAAGGTGGTCGATGTGTCCACGGGAATGGGGGTGTCCTACCGCGTCCCGGAGCGAGCGCAACAGCTGCCATTCGAGGAACTCGATCCGCTACCGGGGCGACGGAACGAAACGAGCGGCATGTCCGGCCTCCGGGTCGCGCCACTGGGGTTCGCTGCGCTGGCGACGGCGGGCCTGATGTTCGCCGTCACGGCCGTTAATGTTCTGTTCAGACGATACACGTAAGCGGCCACTCGCGGTGTCCATTTTGTCGGGCACGCGGTTCCATAGTTCCACACCGAGGTAACGCGATGACAGGGCTACGCAGAGATCCAAACTCGGTTGAATGACAACGGGAGCGAAATGTCGTAACTCCTTGTTTTCCAATCCCTTCATCGTTTTATCGAGTGGCTCAGCTAGCTGCCCAAGCTACCCAAATTAAACCCTTGCGCAGCCCTGAACGCGATGAGGCTCTATCTTGCATCCGCAGCGGCCGCGCTCCTGAGCGTCGGTCTGTGCGTCGATTGTTTCGTACACGCCGAGCCGGCCACCCCGCCGCCCGGCACGTTCGCCTTCAACTGCTGCGGCGGGCAGGGCGCGTCGAATGACGAGTGCTGCGGGTGTGTCGCCTTTGCTGGCGGCTTCGTCCAGCAGTCGAGCAGCAACAGTTACAACGCCTGCGGCGCGGCCCCCTCGGTGGAGCACTGGTGCCGCACGGTGATCGTCGATTGCTTCAACGTCAATAACGTCCAGCGGTTTACGGCCAAGGCCGGCACCGGGTGCCCATCCACCTGCAACACCCCGTTCGGTCTCGTTTCCGGAGTCAAACAAATTACATCGTGCGACCAGTATTACGGCGGCTGCGACTGACAAGCCGACCACCGACGAGGGCGAAACCGTGACGCCATCACCACGGCCGGGCGTGACCGTAGTAGAACTTCTGGTCTGTGTGGGCATCGTCGCCTTGGTTCTCGCCCTCCTCTTCTCGGCCATACAGAAGGTCCGCGCCACCGCGGCTAGAGCCCAATGCGCGGACCAGATGCGGCAGATCGGTCTGGCCCTTCACGGTTACCACGACGCGCACAAATTACTCCCGCCTGGGGTCACGACCGAACGATCCAAATCCAAAACCCCGTTCCTCGGCTGGCCGGCCTACCTTCTGCCGCATATCGAGCAGGAGGCGCTCTGGTCCATGACAGGAACCGCGTTCGGAAAGAGCAGTCACTTCCTCGACCCGGCGCACGCGGAGGTGCGTGAGCACGTTATCAAAGCGGTGCTGTGTCCCGCCGACGGCCGCGTCGCAGGCGGCCACCAGTTCCGCAACTATGGAGTCGCGTTCACCTGCTATTTGGGGGTGGAGGGGAAGAACCAGGTAGCTCGGGACGGTGCCCTCTACGCCGACTCGCATGTGCGGTTCAACGAAATCACCGACGGGCTCAGCGGGACACTGCTGTTGGGGGAGCGACCGCCCAGCGCGAATCTGCGGCTCGGCTGGTGGTACGCCGGCTGGGGCCAAGACAAGGACGGCTCAGCGGAAATGGTGCTCGGCACCCGCGAACGCGCCACCCACGACACCCTAGTGAACTGTCCGGCCGGCGCGTACCGGCCCGGACAGCTGAACCAGCAGTGCGACGCGCTCCACTTTTGGAGCTTGCACCCCGGCGGCGCGAATTTCGTTTTCGCCGACGGGTCCGTCCGGTTCCTTTCATACCAGGCCGCATCGGTCCTCGACGCATTGGCCACGTGTGCCGGCAGCGAGGCCGCTCACATTCCCGACTAACGGCTCCGTCTGGACTTTTTCTTCGGCCCCTTCGGCTTCCGCGGGTTTCGCGGTGGTGCCGGCGCGAGCGTCGGCACGGCGTGCTCCACCTTTTCGTCCCCCGGGCGGGAAAACACTCGCGGGGCAACCGCCATCGTTACACAACAGATTTCAAGCCTGGGAGGCATCTCGTTGCAATATGCGATGGACCAATAGTTTCAGCCGCGTATCAGTACGAAATCTGTGCCCGAGCCGTGCCTGGCAAGGGGCATCCGAACTCTTAAGCCGATGAGGCCTTCCGACGATGGGACTCCCAAAATTGAAATCTGTTGTCTGAGGCCGGTGCGATACGACCGATGTCGCACCAGCCTCACAGAGGTCGGCTACAGAATACGGCGCGGATACGGATCAATCGGATTCGGTATCAGACACCCCACACGGTGCCGAACTCCTCCCGTCGTGACAGCGCGGGCCGACACGCCCGAACGGCACGGCCTTCACCCGCACAGGTTCGGTCGCCCCACAAGGAGAAACGCCATGCTCGTCGAAATCAGCACCGACACACGTGTTTCTGTGGACATCTCGGACGTTACGGCGAAGCTCGCGAGTGCCCTGTCGCGCTACCAGAGCCGGCTGACGCGTGTGGAAGCCCACCTGAGCGATGTGAACGGTCCGAAGAGCGGGCCGGACGCTCGCTGCACGCTCGAGGCGCGGGCCGCCGGCCTCCAGCCGGTGGCCGTGACGAGCGACGCCCACACCCCGGACGAAGCGGTCAAGGGGGCGGTCGAGAAGATGGACCGGCTCCTGGAATCGGCCCTCGACCGGTTGAACGACGCGAACCGGCACGCGTCGGCAAGCGGCCTACCGACCTGACTCCGATCAGCCCAGTCGTCCCGTCCGCGGTGCGAGTCCTGCGCCCCAGCGCGGCGGTCCGGATCGATCCGAGCCGCCGCGAGTCGGTGCGGCCCGATTCACGGGATCACCGGAGCGATTTGCCCCACCGCTGCGTGCCCCGGAAGCTGCGTGCTCGGCGGCGCGTGCAGCGGCGGCGAATGCGGGTTCTCCAGATCCACGTTCCCGAGCCGGATCACCGCCAGCAGGGACCCGCGATCGGACGCCACACTAGCGGGGTCACCGGTCGCGCCCGGGCGGAGCGAGGACACTTCTTCGGTCGTCGTGGCCGATTCCGCGCCGGGGGCGCTCGGCAGGTAGACCGCCTTCACCACCAACCGCCCCTCGGCCGCGGTCGCCAGTTCCGCGTCGGTGAATGAAATCGGAATCGCGTTGTGCCCCAGGAACGACTGCACCCGCGCGCTCGGCGCGCACACTTCCATCGTCGGGTAGAACTTGGCTTTCGGGTACTTCGGCAGCCCGGTGAGCCGGAGCCGGTACACCTCCCCCTGCACGAAGTTGAACGCCGCCGGGGCGGTCAGGTCGCGGTCGTGGAACGTTTCGCCGACCAGCCACGACACCTTCATGCCCGCCGGCCCGGCGAACCGCACCGCGGACCGCCCGAGCGGCTGCTTCGCGATTTCGGCCTTTGCCGGCTTCACGTCCGGCATGGTTGGAAATGGAAGCGTTGCGGCGAGCCCGGGGGGAAGCGGCTCCGCTTGCGTCTTCGAAAGGGTGCTCGGAGTGAGGGTGGGAGGAGGAGGAAGGAACACAGGCGATGGCCCAACAGCGGGCAGCGTGTCAGCTCCCGGCATCGGCGTTGCGGGCGGTAACGACGCGGAAGGAACCAGTGAGGGCGGGTTCGACACCACGGGCGGCGATGGCGGCGACAGTGGGAGCTGCGCGGCGGACTCGGCACCGGACTGCGGGGCGACCGACAGCGCGAACATGGCCAGCCCGACGATCGCCGCCCCCGCCCCCAACCCCACCACGAAACGCTTCAGCAGTTCCATGCGCCGCACCTCCGGGTGAACGGAAAACCCGCGGCACGGTACGCCGAACGAAACGGCGCGGTCAAGCCGACCCGCGGACGCCGGCGCGGCCGATTTCACGGTAACCTCTCGGCCCCGCGCCCTTGCCGCGGTCCGCGGCGCGCCTTAAGCGTTTAGCTTGCCACACCGCGCGAAGCACTCGGGGAGCGACATGATCGTCGTCGAGCACCTCACCAAATACTACGGCGAGTACCACGCCGTGCGGGACGTGTCCTTCTCGGTCGAGAAGGGCCAGGTGGTCGGGTTCCTCGGCCCGAACGGCGCCGGCAAATCGACCACCATGCGCATCCTCGCCGGGTTCCTCACCGCCAGCTCCGGCAAGGCCACCGTGGACGGCCGCGACGTGTTCTGGGACCCGATCGAGGCCCGCCGCCGCATCGGGTACATGCCCGAGAGCTGCCCGCTGTACACCGAGATGCGGGTGGACGAGTACCTGCGGTTCCGCGCCGGGCTCAAGGGGCTCGGCCGGTCGGAGCGCCGCTCCCGGCTGGGCTACGTGCTAGAGCGGTGCTGGCTCACCGACGTCAGCCGGCAGATCATCGGGACGCTGTCGAAGGGGTACCGGCAGCGGGTCGGGCTGGCCGACGCGCTGATCGCCAACCCGCCGGTGCTGATCCTCGACGAGCCCACCGCCGGGCTGGACCCGACGCAGATCCGCGAGACCCGCAAGCTGATGCGCGAGCTGGGTAAGGAGCACACCATGCTCCTCTCCACGCACATCCTCAGCGAGGTGGAGGCCACCTGCGACTCGGTGATCGTGATCTACCAGGGGCAGGTGGTCGAGGACGGGGCGCTGGCGGCGGTGCGGCAGCGGCACAAGAACAAGCCGCTCGAAGACATCTTCGTGAAGCTGACGAAACAGGAAGGCATTTGAGCCGGGGTCGGTGTTTCACGTTTGGCGTGTCGTGTTCGGTGTTCGGTACGTCGTGTTGAGGGTTCGGCTTCGGTGGGCGTGCGCGGGGCAACGAGCAAGAGCGGGGCACCAAACGCCGGCGACCGGACGCCCGACACGACTCGGGGGAGCGACTTCATGCGAGCCACGTTCAGCCTGATCCGCCGCGAGTTCGCCGCGTACTTCACCGGGCCGGTGGGGTACGTGGCGCTGTTCGCGTTCCTCGTGCTGAACGGGCTCCTGTTCTGGCTGGTGGTGGGGCTGCTGACCGAGAAGGGGCCGCGCGGGGTCGAGTACCCGATGCAGGTGATGCTCGGGGGCGCCGAAAGCCCGCCCGGGGCGCTGGTCGCCGGGGTGCTGTTCTGGGGCCTGTTCCCGGCCGTCACCGGGATCATCACCTCGCGCCTGGTCGCCGAGGAGCGCGGGACCGGGACGATCGAAGCGCTGCTCACCGCGCCGATCCGCGACTGGCAGGTGATCCTCGCCAAGTTCGTCGCGTGCTTCGCGTTCTACCTCACGCTCTGGGCCACCACGCTCCTGTACGTCCCGGTCCTGGCGGACTGGACGGTCGAGTGGCAAGGCGCGGTCACCCCCTACGCCGTGGCGACGCTGGCGGGCGTGCTGCTCCTGCTGGTCGCGAAGCTCGGGTTCTGGTTCGACCTGAACGGGTGGGCGGTGCTGCTGCTCGGGCTCCTGGGGCTGGTGCTGGCGGTCGGCGGGGGGTACCTGCACGCCACGCAGGACGAGCGGCACCTGGTTCACATCGCCGCGAACATCGACCCGCGGCCGGTCTTCACCTCGTACCTGGGGGTGGTGCTGGCGGGGGCGATGTTCCTGGCGCTCGGGCTGCTGGTGTCGAGCTGGGTGAAGAGCCAGCTCGTGGCGTGGATGCTGTCGCTCCTGCTGGGGCTGCTGTTCGTGCTGCCGGCGCTGGCGCGGTGGCAGTTCGAGCCGGGCACGCTCGGCTACTCGCTCGCGTACTACGTGGCCGTGCCGGAGCACTTCCGCCGCGACTTCACCCGCGGGGTGATCGACACCCGGCCGCTCGTGCTGTACGTGTCCGTGACGCTGGCGTGCCTGTACCTGACCGTGCGGTCGCTGGAGGCGCGGCGGCTGCGCTGAGCCTGGAACCCGGCCGTTGTGACAAGATCAACAGGATGGACAGGATTTAAATCGGAAGAACTCTGCTTCCTGAAATCCTGTCGAAAAATGTTCGGGACCGAGAACTGATCGTAGCTGAGGGCATCGATGGCAACCGATTCGCGTCAGCGCACGACCTGGGGCAGCCGGTTCCGGTTCGCGGTTCGCGCGCTAGGTTTGATGGGCCTGCTCGCGTGTACGGTCGGGGGCGTGCTGCTCGGCGCCGAGCAGCGCGAGCGCCTGAGCGAGTTCGCCGCGCCCGGCCGGCTCGAGGCCGTCGCCCAGGGGGCGGAGGGGGAGTTCCTCCGGGCGGCGACGCTCGCCGTGCTGGTCGGCGCCGGGCTCGCGGCCCTTACCCTCGTGCTCGAGCTGCTGAGCGCGCTCCTGTTCGGCGGCTTCCGCCGCACCGCCGCCGGCACCAGCGCCACCCTGGGCACCGTCGCGGCGGTGGCGCTGCTCGCCTTCGTCAACGTCTACTCCTTCACGCACTACCGGCGGATCGACTGCACCCGCGACCAGCGGTTCACCCTGCCGGCCGAGCTCCAGACCGAACTGGGCAAGCTCCGGCCGAACGCGCCGACCACGATCGTGGTGCTCCAGATGCACAACTTCGGCACCCTCGCGCCGAAGCGGGACTCGTACACGAAGGCCGCCGAGGAGAAGGTGACCGAGAAGGTGCGCGACCTCGTGGACCAGTTCCGCGAGTTCGGCCCGCAGTTCAACGTGGTGGTGCTCGACTCCGAGGCGTTCGGCTACGAGGACCAGGTCCGGCAGCTCACCAAAGACGCACCCGAGCTGAAGGGCGCCATCGACGACGCCCCCGAGAACAGCATCTTCTTCCACGCGAACGGGCGGGTGCAGCGGCTCTCGTTCAACGAGTTCATGCAGCTCGACAAGACCGCCAGCAAGGAAGCGCCGGGGGCCGAGAACCTGGTGCTGCTCCCGCAGGGCGTGGACACCTTCGCGCGGCGGGTGCTGACGGTGCAGGAGCGGCGCCCGAAGGTGGCGGTGTGCGTGGTCCACGAGTTCCTGTCCACCGCGGTGGCCGAGGGGACCGAGCAGTACACGGTCGCCGGGCTGAAGCGGGCGCTCACCGACAACGGATTCGACGTGGTGGACGTGGTGCTGAAGAAGAACTGGGAGGACCCGACGAAGGAGATCGAGCCGGCGGCGTACACGCTCGACGAGAGCAAGCTGGAGCGGCTCGAGGCCGAGGCCGACTCGGCGCGCGACGCGGTGCAGGGCGCGAAGGACGACGTGAAGGTGCTGACCCAGCTCCGCGCCGCCCTCGACACCGTGCTCCGGCAGCCGGTCCGCGACCGGGTGGACTTCTACAACCAGCTCGGCCAGGGCGCCCGGGTGCGCGAGTGGACCGAGCTGATCGCTGCGTTCCGCCGGTGGACGGGCGGCCCGCAGATCACCGCCGAGAGCGAGGCCGAGTTGCAGGGGCTGGTGCGGTCCGGGCTGGCCGTGCAGCTCAAGCGGTCCGAGGAGCAGGTGCGCGAGGCCGAGGCCGAGCAGCGCGAGGCCGAGGGCAAGGTGAAGGCGGCGCAGGCCGACGAGCGCACCGTCCAGGACCGCCGCATCGCCGACGTGAAGGCCAAGCTGACGCGGCTCGTGTCCGACGTGGACCTGCTCATCGTGCCGCGGCACACGCTGGTCAACGTGTCGATCCGCAACGGCGTGCCGCCGGCCATCCACCAGCTCGACAAGAAGCAGGTCGAGGTGGTGAAGGAGTTCATGAAGGCCGGCAAGCCGGTGCTCGCGTGCATGGGGTCGCTGGCGTCCCGCACCGGCCCGCCCGCCGAGGGGGACGGGTTCGACCGGCTGCTCCGCGACCGCGGGGTCGAGCTGAAGCGCGACACGGTCCTCTTCGACGCCGAGCGGAAGGCGCTGGCGTCCGCCCGGGCCGGCGGCCAGATCGGCGGCGGCGGCCCCACCACCATCCCGCCGCTGGTGTTCGCCGAGGGCGCCCCCGCCGGATCGAGCGCCGCGCCGAACCCGATCGCCGCGGCGCTGCGGCACAGCGGGCGGACGGTGGAGCAGAAGCTGGACATCAAGCTGTTCTCCCCGCGCCCGGTCTACCTGGCCGACGGGTGGCAGGACAAGCTGAAGTTCGCCGGCGAGTTCGTGTTCACCGCGCCGGCCGGGTGGAACGAGGAGAAGCCGTTCCCGACCAGCGACCAGGCCGGGCGCGTCACCTACATCCCGCGGTACGACCCGACCCCGGCCGACGACCCGAAGCGCAACACCCGCGCCGAGGAGCGCAAGGGGTCGTTCCCCATCGGCGTGGCGGTCGAGAGCAAGATCCCCGCGGCGTGGGTGAACGAGGACTACGAGCGCGAGCAGGGGGCCGCGGCGCTGCTGAGCCCGCTGGACGGCACGTTCGCCGCGGGGCTCTCGGTCGCCGCCGCGGCGCTCGACCGGCCCACGCAGCGGACGGTGGTGTTCGGCAGCGGGCACCTGTTCAGCGGGCCGCGCCTGGAGCCGCCGCAGGAGCGCCTGCTGCTGCACTCGGTGAACTGGCTCACCGGCCGCGAGGACCGGCTGCCGAAGGCCGACGTGCCGGCGTGGAAGTACCCGCGGGTGGAGCTGTCGGAGCGCAACCGGGCGCTGTGGCGGTCCGGGGCGCTGATCGGGCTGCCGCTGATCGCCGCGTACGCGGGGCTGTTCGCGATGATGCGCCGCCGGACGCGGTAGCACGGGGTGAGCGGGGCGTAAGGCCCGCCTCACGCGGACGTTTGAACCGGGGGAACTCGGGGGGGCTCACGCCCCCGCTCGCCTTCTCGCTTTGGTGACGCGCCATGAATTGGAAGAGCACGCTCCTTCTGGTGACCCTCGCGGCCGGGGCCGGCGTGTGGCTGTTTAAGGGCGACGAGTGGTTCCCGAAGCTCGCGCCCCGGCCCGCGGCGCCCGACTCGGCCGCGCTCGCGTCGGTCGAAACCGACCTCACCCCGGAGGCCATCACCCGCGTGGAAGTGCTCCCCGGGGGCGGCGAGCCGTTCGTGCTCGAAAAGGGGCCGGCGGGCTGGTCCCAGCCCGGGAACTGGCCCCTCCGCGCCGCCGAAGCCAACGAGCTGGTCGCCACCCTCGCCGGCCTCCGGACCCGGTTCCGCCCCGTCCCGCTCCCCGACGGCGAGGCGGCGGCCTACGGCGTGGCCGCTTCGCAGAAGCCGATCGTCGTGAAGGTGAAGGCGAACGGCACCGACTACACGCTCACGTTCGGCGAGCCGAAGCCCGGCGCGGGCGACACCGCGTTCACCAAGCCGGCCTTCGTCCGCGTCAACGACGCCCCCGAGGTGCTCAAGCTCGGCCCGGACGTGATGCCGGTCCTGCACCGCCCGGCCGAGGCGTACCGCCGCCGCCAACTGTTCGCGGACGTGGAGCGGGTGAAGCTCCCCGGCACGCCCGCGCCCGCCGGGCCGGGCGCCCCGCCGGCCGAGGCCGCGCCGACGACCGTCTCGCTCCCGGGCGAGGGCATCGAAGAGGTCCGCGTCACCGGCAAGAGCGTCACCGCCTTCGGGTTCACGCCGTGGTTCCTCGACGGCCGGTTCGCCCTGAAGCGCACCGGCCCCACCCCGCCCCCCGCCGCGGCCACGAAGGGCGCGGAGCCGGTGGTGCAGCCCGACCGCTTAGCCGACGCCTGGGAGCTGTCCGCACCCGTCCGCGAGCGCGCGGAGCCGGCGCGGCTCCAGCAGGTGCTGGCCGCGGTCCCGGAACTGTGGGTCGAGGACTTCGTGCCCACGGCGCAAGGGGCGCTGGCCGAGCACCCGTTCGCGATCGCGCAACTGCTCCCGGTGCCGCTGGAGCCGTTCCCGGGGCTCCTGACGCGGCTCCACCCGGAGACCGTGACCGACCCGCGGGAGGGGCTGAAGAAGTCGAAGGAGTCGGTCACCGTGCGGCTCAAGAGCGGCACCGCCGTGACGGTGAAGTTCGGCGGCACCGCGAAGACGGTCGAGCGCGACGAGCAACTCACCATCCCGAACCCGATGGGCGGCCCGCCGCGCACCATCACGCAGAAGGTGCCGACCCCGTACCGGTACGCGCAGATCGAGGGGAACCCGCAGCTCTTCACCGTGAGCGCCGACAAGCTTAACGGGTTGTTCGTGAAGGCGGGCGAAGTCGCGGACGCCCGCGTCGCGCGGTTCGCCGAGGGTGACGTCCAGACGATCACCGTCACGCCCCCCGGGAAGGCGGCGGTGACGCTGATGCGCAAGAAGGGCTCACCGAAGGCGGCGAAGGACGAGGACCGCCAGGACCGCTGGCTCATCGACCAGCAGCCGAACCCGGTGCCCGCCGACCCGGCCCGCGTCGAAGACCTGCTGGGCAAGCTCGCGGGGTTCCGCGGGGCCACGGACACCGATCTGTACAAGGCCGACCCGAAGGCGCGGGGGCTCGACCCGGCGTCCGCGACCCTGGTCACGATCACCGCGCGCGAGAAGCGCCCCGAGGGCGAGCCCGAAGCACCGGCGCGCGAGTACAAGCTGCTCATCGGTACCCCGGACTTCACGAAAGGGACGTTCCCGGCGCAGCTCGCGGGCTGGCCGCGGGTCGCCCTGATCGACGACCGCGTGCCCGGCGCGGCGGACGCCGGCTGGCTGGTGCCGAAGCTGTTCCCGGAGCGGCTCTCCGCACAGTTCGCGCGGCCGGCGGTCGTGTACCGCGGTCGCAAGCTGCTCGACACCGCCGACGCCAAACTCGTGTCCGTGTCCACCGACGGGCCGAACGGGTTCGCCATCAAGAAGGAAAAGGCCGGCGAGCGCGACGTGTGGAAGCTCACGGCGCCGATCGCGTCCGACGCCGACCCGGCGAACGTCGCCAACCTGCTGAACCAGCTCACCGGGCTTCAGGCGGCGGAGTTCGTCGCGGAGAAGACCGCGAGCCCGGCCGGGTACGGGCTCGACAAGCCCAAGCTCACGGTCCAGTTCCGGTTCGACGACGAGCGGACGTACAAGCTCGAGGTCGGCGGTCCGCGCCCCGGCAAGAAGGACGAGGTGTTCGCCCGGCTCGACGGCGGCGACGTGTTCGCGCTCGCGGTCGCGACCCGGGACGCGCTCGCGGCGGGGCCGGTCGGGCTGTTGCCGCTTCAGGTGTGGCTGGTGCCGCCCGACAAGGTGACCGCGGCCGAGATCACCCGCCCCGACGCGCCCGCGGACTCGTTCGCGCTGACGAAGGACGGCACGAACTGGAAGCTGACCGGCCCGTTCGCCGCCCCGGTGCCGTTCCTGAACGCGCAGCCGATGCTGACCGGCGTCGGCACGCTGGCCGCGACGAAGTACGAGGCGCTGGCCGCCGCGGACCCGGCGAAGTACGGGTTCGACAAGCCGCTCCTGAAGGTGAAACTCACCTACACCGAAAAGGCGGGCGACGCGGAAAAGAGCGTCACGAAGGCGGCCGTCATCGGCGGGACCGTCCCGGGCGGCACGGACCGGTACGCGAAGTTCGACGAGCCGAACGCCCCGGTGTTCGTGGTCCCCGCCGCGTACCTCGCGAACGTGCAGGTTTCGCCGCTGGGGCTGCTCGACCGCAACCTGCTGTTCCTCGACGCCGCGAAAATCACGAAGGTGCAGATCGACGGCGACACGCCCGACAGCACCGTGACGCTAACGAAAGACGACAAGGGCAAATGGGCCGCCGCGGGCGCGGCCTTCACGGTGGACACGGTCGCCGCGGGGCAACTGGTGTCCCAACTGGCGCCGCTGCCGGTCGAGCGGCTCGCGGGGTACGGCGACGCCGTGAAGTGGGCCGACTACGGACTCGACAAGCCCGCGGTCACGGTCACCGTGACGCTCGGCGGCGAGAAGCCCGAAACGCACAAACTCCAGATCGGCAAACCCGACCCGATCGGCGGGCGGTTCGTGCGCGTGGACGGCGGCAAGGCGGTCGGCGTGATCCCGCCCGCGGCGGTCCCGCAGCTCGTGCGCACCAAGCTCGAGTTCGCGGACCGGACGCTCCTCACGTTCGACCCCGCGACCCTGAACGGCTTCGCCCGCACGAAGGGCAAAGAGGAGCTCGAACTGGCCCCCGCGGCGAGCGGCACCGGGTGGGACGTGGTGAAGCCCGCGAAGCTCAAGGCGGACCAGCCGCTGCTGGACGAGCTCGCCGACCAGCTCGGGCGGCTGCGGGCCGAAAAGGTCGCCGCGTTCGGCAAGAAGGCGGACGTGTTCAAGGAGTACGGGCTGGAGCCGCCGGAGGCGTCGGTCACGCTCACCGTGGGCGAGAAGGCCGAGCAGAAGGTGCTGCGCCTGGGCCGCCCGGTCGATGCGAAGAAGCCCGAACTCGGGCGCTACGCCGCGGTGGAAGGGGCCGGGGCCGACGCGACCGTCGGGGTGCTGCCGGCGGCCCTCGCGGGCAAGCTGCTGGCGCCGGCGGTGTCGTTCCGCGACCGCGCGATGGTCAAGTTCGTGGACGCGGACCTGCTCCGGCTCGAGCGCGGGCCGCGCAAGGTCACCTTCGCCAAGGTGAACGGCACGTGGAAGGTGACGGCGCCGGGGTCGGCCGACGCGGAGCAGGCGCCGCTCGACGACCTCGTCAACGAGCTGGCGAAGCTGCGGGCGGCCGACTGGGTGGCCGAGGCCGGGGCGGACCTCAAGCCCTTCGGCCTGGACAAGCCCGAGGCCACCTGGACCGTCACGAACGGGGACAAGGTCGAGGCGGTGCTGCACGTCGGGAAGGCCGCGCCCGACGGCCGCGTGTACGCCCGCGTCGGCAGCACGGGGCCGGTGGCGCTGCTGGGCCGGGACCAGACGGCGAAAGTGCTCGCCGAGTACCGCGTGCGGAAGCCGTGGACGCTCGACGCGTTCCAGGCGGAGAAGCTGGAGTTCACGCAGGCGGGCAAGACGTTCACCCTCCAGAAGGACGGGGCCGCGTGGGCCGACCCGGCGGCGCCCAAAGACATCGTCAGCGCCCCGGCCGTGACCGAGCTGCTCGGCGGGCTCACCGCGTTGCAGGTGGAACGGTACGCGGTGGACGAGAAGGCGGACTTGAAGCTGTTCGGGCTGGAGAAGCCGGAGGCGGCGCTCACGGTCACCTTCAAGGACGGGAGCAAGCGCGAGCTGGCCGTCGGCGGCGTCGTGGGCGGGACGGGCGACAAGCAGCGCTACGCCCGGGTCGTCGACAAGGACCGCACGGACGTGTTCGTGCTGTCCGCGGCCGACACCGACCGGCTCACGCGCGCCCGGGGCGTGTACGTGCAGAAGAAGTAGCCGGGGCCAATCCGTATCCTGTAGGGTGGGGTGAGGACGTGCGACCGGTGGGCCGGCGCGAAGCCTCGCCCCACCATCCAGGAGACCGCAATGGCGCAAGTACCCCCGATGCCCGCTGTCGACGCCACCGAGTGGGTCAAGCAGGGTAACGGTCTTGAGATTTGGGACGCCACGGTGGGCGAGGGCGACGAGGTGAAGCCCGGCGCCAAGGTCACGGTCCACTACACCGGGTGGCTGACCAACGGCAAGATGTTCGACAGCAGCGTGTCCCGCGGGCAGACCATCTCGTTCTCGCTGAACCAAGTCATCAAGGGCTGGCAGGTGGGGATCCCCGGCATGAAACCGGGCGGGGTGCGCCGGCTCAAGATCCCCTCGGACCTCGGCTACGGCGCGGCCGGCGCCGGCCGCGACATCCCGCCCAACGCGACGCTCATCTTCGAGGTGGAACTGATCTCGTCGAAGTGACCCCGGCGGGGCGTTCCGCCGGCTCACTTTGCGCCGGCGGCGTTGATTCCCCGCGCCGCACGGCAGACCCAACGGTCGCACGTTGAGCCTCCGGCGCGGCTTTTGCCCGCCGCTCCCCTCCGGCGTGATGGCGTCAGAAGAGGCCCTTCCGCAGGTTTACCGCCCCTCGCCGGGCTTCGGATCGCTCGCCAGCTCTTTCGCGCGCCGCACCAGTTCGAGGAACTGCTTGCGGTGGTTGTTCGGGTCGGCCCCGAGCGCGCCCTGCGCCTCTTCGAGTACCCCCGCGTAGGTCATTGCGCCCTTGTACTTCGAGTCGCGGAGCAGCATCCCGAACGACGCCACCGCGGCGGCGAACCGGAAGTCGTCGCTCAGCTCTCGCGTGACCGCCCCCTTGTGCGCCGCGGTCAGCTCCTTGCTCACGTCCGCGTCCGGGTGCTTGTACCGCATCTTCACCGTCAGCCACTCGTCGGACGCGGGCGCGGGCACGTCCTTCTTCTGGTACTTGCTCGCGTCCACCTCCGGCAGATCCACCTTCACGCCCGGTGGGACGATCTCGTACAGCACTGTGACCTGGTGCCCGCTGCCCACGTCGCCCGCGTCCTTGGCGTCGTTCTTGAAGTCCTCGTCCTTGAGCAGGCGGTTCTCGTAGCCCACCAGCCGGTACGCGGTCACCTTCGCGGGGTTGAAGTCGATCTGGAACTTCACGTCCTTTGCCACGCACACCAGCGCGCCGCCCTGCTCCACGAACACCTTTTTGGCCTCGTCGAGGGTGTCGATGTACGCGTGGTGCCCGTTGCCGTGGTTCGCCAGCTCCTTGAGCCGGTCGTCCTTGTAGTTGCCCATCCCGTACCCGAGCACCGTCAGGAACACCTTCGACTTCCGCTGCTCTTCGATCAGCTTGACCAGCTCGCCGTTGTCGACGACGCCGACGTTGAAGTCGCCGTCGGTGCAGAGGATCACGCGGTTCACGCCGCCGTCGAGGAACGTGTCGCGGGCGAGCTGGTAGGCCTTTTTGATGCCCCCCTCGCCGTTGGTGCTGCCGTTCGCCTGGAGCCCGGTCACCACATCGAGGATCGCCTTCTTGTCGGCGCCCGAGGTGGGCGGGAGCGCGACCCGGGAGTCGCCGGCGTAGGTGACGACGCTCACCCGGTCCTTCTCGGCGAGCTTCTCCACGAGCAGCTCGAGCGACTTCTGGACCAGCGGGAGCCGGTTCTCCTGCTGCATCGAGCCCGAGGTGTCGATCAGAAACACGAGGTTGCGCGGGGGCAACTTCTCGGCCGGGATCTGGTGCGCCTGCACCCCGACGCGGAGCAGGTGGTGCTTGGCGTTCCAGGGGCACGGCCCCACCTCGACGTGGAACGCCACCGGGTCGGCGCCGGCGGGCGGGGCGTAGGAGTACGGGAAGTAGTTGACGAACTCGGCGAGGAACACCGCGCTGGCGGGCGGCCGGGTGCGCTCGTTGAGCATCCGGCGGACGTTGGCGTAAGAGGCGGTGTTGACGTCGGCGGAGAAGGTGGAGAGCGGCGCGACCAGGGGCGAGCGGAACTCGTTCTCCTGGTACCGCCCGTAGGCCTCGGCGTTCTGGGCGTTGTAGCCGTCCCGGGGGGCCGGTTTGTTCTCGCCGCCTCGGGCTGCGCCGGACCCGCCCACACCAGCAAACGAGCCACCCGACACAGCGATCCGTTTGCCTAATGCGTCCGGACCGGCGGGGCTGGCCGGTTCCGCGAGCGGGGCGGGGCTGGGGAAGCCGGGAGGGACCGGGCCGGGTGCGTGTTCTCCCTTTTCGCCGGGGAGGGCGATATTGCCTTGCAGCCGCTCGTCGAGCCCGCCGGTGACTCGAGCCGGCCCCGCGGGCGCGCGTTCCACTTCGGCGCGGGCCGCCGCTTCGGCCTGCTCGGCCTTTACCCGCTCGGCAAGGGCCGTCGCTTCCGCCCGCTCGGCCTCGGCCCGGGCGCGCTCGGCGTCGCGCGGGCCGCACCCGACCAGCACCGCGAGCAGCACCGCCGGAACCCCACCGGCCAGCAGCCGCCGGCCACGGACCCCGAATCGCGACATGGCGAACCTCCGAAAGCACGAGAGGACGTGTGGGCACGGAGAGACGTGACGGGCGCCCGGAAGTGTTGCGCCCGCGCTCCCGCTAGGTCCGACGCCACGGGCGGGCGAAAAGTTTGCGCGAAGTGTATCAGCGGGTTCGGCCGGGGCGCCCGATCTAAATGTTCGGGCTCGTTCGTGTGCGGCCATCTGATTGATACGCATTCCCTGTCTTTCGGCGCACCCGAGGCCCGCAGCCCGGGTGGTCGCGCCACAAGAAACCGGCGCGGCCCACCGGGACGAGCGTGATGAACTCACCCCGCGGCAACCGTTCTAATTAACACTCGATTTCTGGCCGGACATGGCCTAAACTGCGGGCTGCGTCGGACCGTGCCCCGCCCCGCCCCCACGGGCCACATCATGAACGCCCCCTCCAGTACCGGGACCGGTGAGCCGCTCTCGGTTTGCTCGGTGAGCCTGCTCTCCGGCGCCCCCGTCGCGCTGTGGGCCGACCCGGGGGCCGAGGTCGGCACCGCGGTGCGGTCGGACACGATCGCGGACCCGCTCCCCGAGTTGTCCCTGGGCCTGGCGCCCGGCGCGCTGGCCGTGGTGGGGCGGGCCGAACCCCACCACCGGGTCCCGTACCTCGACCCGGCGTACCGGGCGACGTGCTTGGTGCCGGGCAGCGGGCAATCGGTGCTGACGAACGGCGCGCACGACCTCAGCGTGAGCCGCGGGCACTTCACGCTGCGCGGCGCGGGGGGCGGGGCGGTGGTGTTCACCAACGGGGTGCCCGCGGCCGGCGGGGGCACCCGCCCGCCGACGAACGGGACGTGGCTCGTGTCCCCGCAGCGGCGCCCGCTCGACCCGTGCGAGGAGGTCCGCATCGAACCGGGTGAGGCGGTGGTGGTGTGCCTGCCGAACGGCTGCACGCTCCAACTCGCGGCCGGGTGAATGCGCCTCATGCATGAACCCACCTGCGGTGTCGCTTTCTTGACGAGCGACCGCCAGGGAGCGGGATACGTGTTACCGCTCCCTGGCGGTCGCGGCTCGTCAAGAAAGCGGCGGTATTACCGGGATGTATATCAGTTAAAATCCGACCATCTGCGCTTATCCGAACCACTGACTTTCGCCGACCCGTTCCCGGAATTCCGTTGCACGGTGCTCCGCGCCGTTAACCAAGCACGGGCGGTGTGATCGACTCACCACTGACTGCTGAAGGATCACGTGCCAGCAAAAAACATGTACCATGACGCCGTCATCGACGCCCTCCGCGCTGATGGGTGGACGATCACTCACGACCCGCTCTCGTTGAAGGTTGGAGACCGTATCCTTCACGTTGATCTTGGTGCGGAGCGGCTTCCGATCGGCGCGGAGCGTGGAGAAGAGAAGATTGCGGTCGAGGTGCAAAGCTTCGCCGGTCCCTCGCCTGTTGCAGACTTGCAACAGGCGCTAGGGCAATTCACTCTATATCGACTAGTTCTGGCCGAGCAGCAACCCGAGCGAGTACTGTTCCTGGCGTTACCGCAATTCGCATATGATGGGATCATGTCCGAGGAACTCGGGGCTATTGTGCTGGCCGGTGCGCACTTGCGTGCGCTCGTATTCGACCCGGCCGCTCGCGAGGTGGTCCGATGGATAAGCTGACCGGCTACCGCAGAACCGTTCGTCACGTGCTGGACGGTTACGCGGACTGGCTCACGCGACCGGGAAGCGGCGTTCGGTACGAGGTCGTGTTCGACCCCGCTCTCGATCACTTCGAGTTGGTCCGCTTCGGCTGGGACGGGGGCCGGCGGGTCCACGGGGTGATGTTCCACCTCGACATCATCGACGGGAAAATCTGGGTCCAGTACGACGGCACCGACCGGCCGATCGCGGAAGAGCTCGTGCGGGCCGGGGTGCCGAAAGGGGACATCGTTCTCGCCGAGTACCCGCCGGAGGTGCGCCCGCACACCGGGTACGGGAGCGGCTGAGCGTCACACCGTCCGGCCGAAGGCGGGGGCCAGCGCCTTCAGCCGCGCGAGCAGCGCGTCGAGCGCCGCGAAGTCGAGCGACTGGGCGCCGTCCGACATGGCGCGGTCGGGGTCCGGGTGGACCTCCAGGAGCAGGCCGTCGGCGCCGGCGGCCAGCGACGCGAGCGACATCGCGGGCACGTACGCGCGCTTCCCGGTGCCGTGGCTCGGGTCCACGAACACCGGCAGGTGGCACAGCGCCTTGGCCGGCGGGATCACCGACAGGTCGAGCGTGTTGCGGCTGTGGTCGGAGAACGTGCGCACCCCGCGCTCGCACAGGATCACCTGGTAGTTGCCGCCGGCCAGCACGTACTCGGCCGCCATCAGCCACTCGTCCAGCGTCGCGCTCATCCCGCGCTTGAGGAGCACCGGCTTGCGGCACTGCCCCACCCGCTTCAGCAGCGAGAAGTTCTGCATGTTCCGCGTGCCGATCTGAATGATGTCGGCCGCCTCCTCCACCGCGCCCGCGTACTCGGTGTCCATCAGCTCGGTGACGATCCCGATCCCGGTCTCGGCGCGGCACTTGGCCAGGATGCGGAGCCCCTCGAGGCCGAGCCCCTGGAAGCTGTACGGGCTGCTCCGCGGCTTGAACGCCCCGGCCCGCAGGAACTTCACCCCGCGCGACACCAGGTGCTCCGCGGTCTTCAGCATCATCGCTTCGGACTCGACCGAGCACGGCCCGGCGATCAGCGTGAACGTGTCGGGGCCGACGGCCCCCTGCGCGAGCGGGATCACGGTGTCGTCGCGCTTCATCTCGCGGCTGGCGAGCTTGTACGGCTTGGTCACCCGGATCGCCTCTTCCACGCCCGGCAGCACCTCGAACAGGGACTTGTCGACGGCGCCGGTGTTGCCGGTGATGCCGACCGCGGTGCGGGTCGCACCGGGCATGACGTGCGGGGTCAGCCCCTGCGCTTCGATCACCTCGACCACCTTGCCGACTTGAGCGGGCGTGGCGTGGGACTGCATGACGACGAGCATCGACGGGACCTCGGGACGGACGCGGCCTGTTCGCTCCCCGCCCGGCGAGTTCCGAACAGCTTCGCGTTCCCAACGGCGGACGGGGAACCGTATTATAGAGACGTGAGGGCGCACCCACCCCCGAGGGCCGCATGGACCTGCCGGACGACGACCACCTTCAGCGGGCCGTGACCGAGCTGGGCGACCCGGACGCGTTTTTTCGCATCGGCCCCGCGCGGTTCTTCACCAAGCTGTCGCTCGGGGTGGCGCTGCTCGTCTACGGCGCCGTCGCCAACTACCTGTGGTGGGCGCACGGGCCGGCCACGTTCGGGCACGTCGAGCTGTTGCTGCTCGTGTTCCTGCCCCTGTCCGGGGCGTCGCTGCTGCTCCACATGTACCGCAACCGCGGGCTGTACGTGCTCGTGTACCCCACCGGGCTGCTGCGGCTGCGGCGCGGCGAGGTGGACTCGTTCCCGTGGGCCGAGGTCGAGCGGGTCCATTTGAAAGTGCAGCGGGCCGACGACGCCGAGTACGCCTACGACGACGGCGGCGAGCCGCTCGCCTGCTGGCTGCCCGTGGACGTGCCCACGTTTAAGCTGTGGGACGCGGGGCTGACGGTGACCCGCGGGGACGGGGTCGAGGCGCACTTCGGCCCGGCGCTGACCGACTACGACGCCCTGGCCGCGCAGGTGCAGACGCGCTCGTTCGCCGCGCTGTGGCCGCGGGCGCGGGACCGGTTCCTGGCGGGCGAGCGCCTCGAGTTCGGCGAACTCGAGTTGGACCTCACCGGCCTGCGGCACGGCGGCAAGCTGCTCCCGTGGCGCGAGCTGAAGGAGCTCACCGTCGCCCAGGGCAAGCTGAGCGTCAAGCAGTCCGGCAAGTGGCTCCCGTGGGCGCTGACGGACGTGTTCGGCGTGCCCAACCCGCACGTCCTGTTCGCGCTCGTCGCGGAGGCCCGCCGCGCCGCCCGGGCCGCGGCCCGGAAGTCTCGGGCGCGCCGCGCCGGGCGGCCGAGCGAGGAATGAGGGGCGCGGGCCGAAACGGGTCTTTCGGCCCTGCCCCCGCTCTTCACCCTCAATTTCCTGTTCCCGCCCGGAGACGCCATGCCCCGCACGCTCCTCGCGCTTGCGCTCCTGTTATCGCTGTGCGACTGGGCCGGGGCCGACGACGCCCCCGACCGCGCCGCTCTGCGCAAGAAAATGGAGCGAGCGATGGGGCCGCTGCCCGGCGCCGACCGCAAGGTGCCGCTCGATCCGAAGGTGGTGACCGAGGAGAAGCTGGACGGGTACGTGCGGCGCAAGGTCACATTTGCAGTCGAGAAGGGCGACCGCGTCCCCGCGTGGCTCCTGGTGCCCGCCGGCGCGGCACGAGAGCGGAAGGCGCCCGCCGTACTGTGCCTGCACCAGACCGTTGCCATCGGCAAGGACGAGCCCGTCGGGCTGGGCAAGCAGGACAGCAAGGCCCAGGCGCTGCACCTGGTGAAGCGCGGGTACGTGTGCCTCGCCCCGGATTACCCCAGCTTCGGCGAGTACAAATACGACTTCCCGGCCGCGTTCCAGCGCGGCGACTACCAGTCCGGCACGATGAAGGCGATCTGGAACAACATGCGGGCCGTCGATTACCTGCAATCGCTCCCCGAGGTGGACGGGGACCGCGTCGGGGCGATCGGCCACTCGCTGGGTGGGCACAACGCCATGTTCACCGCCGCGTTCGACGAGAGGCTGAAGGCGGTCGTGTCCAGTTGCGGGTTTTGCAGCTTCGAGAAGTACTACAAGGGGAACCTGAAGGGCTGGACCAGCGACCGGTACATGCCGAAGATCGCGTCCGAGTTCGGCAGTGACCCCAAGAAGGTGCCGTTCGACTTTTCCGACGTGGTCGTCAGTTTCGCGCCGCGGCCGTTTCTGGCCGTGGCCCCGGAGAAGGACAGCAACTTCGAGGTGAGCGGGGTGCGGGAGGTGATCGAGGTCGCGAAACCGGTGTACCAGAAGCTCGGCGCCGCCGACCGGCTCAGGGCGGTCTACCCGGACGCCGGCCACGAGTTCCCGGCCGACGCGCGCAAGACCGCGTATGAGTTTCTGG